>CAMJGU010000100.1 GCA_946405325.1 uncultured Clostridia bacterium
CGCTGCTCGAAGCGGACGTCAGCTACAAGGTCGTCAAGGACTTTGTGGCGACGGTCAGCGAAAAGGCGATGGGGCAGGACGTGCTGGACAGCCTCACCCCCGCGCAGCAGGTCATCAAGATCGTCAGCGACGAGCTGACGGCGCTGATGGGCGGCGCGAACGCGCGGCTCACCTACGCCGCCCAGCCGCCGAGCGTCATCATGATGGTCGGCTTGCAGGGCGCCGGTAAGACGACGAACGTCGCCAAGCTCGCGGGCCTCATTCGCTCGCAGCAGGGCAAGCGCCCGCTGCTCGTCGCCTGCGACGTGTACCGCCCTGCGGCAATCACGCAGTTACAGGTGGTCGGTCAGCAGCTTGACCTGCCGGTGTTTGAGATGGGCCAGATCGACCCGGTCAAGATTGCGCAGGAGGCGATCCGCTACGCCAAGGATCACGGCAACGACGTCGTGATGCTCGATACCGCCGGCCGACTCCACATCGACGAGGAGCTGATGGACGAGCTCAAGCGCGTCAAGGCGGCGGTCAAGCCCAGCGAGATCCTGCTGGTGGTCGACGCCATGACCGGTCAGGACGCGGTCAACGCCGCCACCGCCTTTGACGAGGCGCTGGGCATCGACGGCGTGGTGCTCACGAAGCTCGACGGCGACGCCCGCGGCGGCGCGGCGCTCTCGATCCGCGCGGCGACGGGCAAGCCCATCAAGTTCATCGGCACGGGCGAAAAGCTCGACATGATCGAGCCCTTCCACCCCGACCGCATGGCGTCGCGCATCCTCGGCATGGGCGACGTGCTCTC
The DNA here is from genome assembly GCA_946405325.1 of uncultured Clostridia bacterium. The sequence goes on from CAMJGU010000100.1 coordinate 794, forward strand.
GCTCATCGAGAAGGCGGAGCAGACCTTTGACGAGGAGCAGGCGAAAAAGCTGGAGGAGAAGATCCGCAAGAACCGCTTCACGCTTCAGGATTACTACGATCAGCTCGTTCAGCTCAAGAAAATGGGCGATCTGAGCCAGATCGCGGAAATGATGCCGGGACAGCTCGGCAAGCAGATGCAGTCCACGGAGATCGACCCGAAGATGATGGCGCACACCGAGGCGATCATCCTCTCCATGACGCCGGAGGAGCGGGAGAATCCCAAGGTGATCGGCCCCAGCCGCAAAAAGCGCATCGCGGCGGGCTGCGGGCTCGAGGTCGTGGACGTCAATCGGCTTTTAAAGCAGTTCGAGATGATGCAGCAGCTCACGCGCCAGCTCTCCAGCGGCAAGCTGCCCAAGGGCCTCGGCGGGTTCCCGGGTCTCGGCGGCGGTGGCGGCGGCCGCATGTACGGCTTCGGCCGCAAAAAGCGTCTGAGATAACAACGTTGATTCAATGCCAAGCATTTTATCAAAATAAAAAACACATTATATTTGGAGGAAATTCACCATGGTTAAAATTCGTCTTCGCAGAATGGGCGCCAAGAAGGCTCCTTACTATCGCGTCGTCGTCGCTGACAGCCGCTATCCCCGCGACGGCCGCTTCATCGAGGAGCTGGGCATCTACAATCCCTGCGTCAGCCCCGCTGAGATCAAGATCGACACCGATCGCGCTCTTGAGTGGATCAAGACCGGCGCTCAGCCCACCGAGACCGTCCGCGCGCTTCTGAAGAGAGTCGGCGCGCTCAACTAAAGCGGGGGTCGTTCAGAATATGAAGGACTTGCTGCTCTACATCGCCCGCAGCCTGGTCGAACATCCAGACGACGTGACGGTCACGGAGGTGCAGGGTACGGACGAACTCACGCTGGAGCTGCGCGTCAACCCCGACGACATGGGCAAGGTCATCGGCCGTCAGGGCCGCATTGCCAAGGAGATCCGCACGATCATGCGCTCCTATGCCCAGCGCACCGGCGTCAAGGTTTCCGTTGATATTGTTGATTGACGCGCAAAAGCGGCTCGTTTGAGCCGCTTTTGCCATAAAGGAGCAACTATGGGTCTATTTGACAAAGCCCCGGCACCTGCCCCGGCGCCGGAGTTCATCGAGGTGGGTCAGATCGTCAACACGCACGGCGTGCGCGGCGAGGTCAAGGTGCAGCCCTGGGACGTCAGCGCGGAGCGCCTGTGTACGTTCAAGACGTTCTACATGGACGGAACGCCGTTCCGTCCGCTCTCGAAGCGCGTCCATGGCGAGATGGTTTTGATGACGCTGCCGGAGATCACGGACATGGACGCCGCGGCGGCGCTCAAGACCAAGGTGCTGTCCATCAAGCGCGAGGACGTGCGCCTGCCCAAGGGGGAGTACTTCGACGAGGAGCTCGTCGGCATGAACGTGTTCAACTACTTTCCCCACACCTACGTCGGCACGGTCACCGAGGTGCTGACCTACCCCGCCCACAAGCTGTACCGCGTCAAGGGCCCGGAGAAAACCTATCTGATCCCGGCGGTGAAGGACATCTTTATCAACGACATCAACACCACGTCGCGGGAGATCATCGTGCACATGATCGAGGGATTGGAGACGGACGAGGCATGAGAATCGACATTATGACCCTGTTCCCGGAGTCCGTGGACGCCATGCTGAACGTCAGCATCCTGGGCCGCGCACAGGAGCGGGGCCACATCGCCATCCAGACCCACCAGATTCGGGCATACACCACCAACAAGCAGATGCAGGTGGACGATTACCCCTACGGCGGCGGACGCGGCGCGGTGATGCAGGCGGACCCGCTCTACCGCTGCCATGCCGATATTGTGGAGAAGTTCGGCGCGGGGCATACGATCTACCTCTCCCCCTGTGGGCGTGTGTTCACGCAGGCGGTGGCGCGGGAGCTGAAGGAATCCTACGACCATCTGATCCTCGTCTGCGGCCACTATGAGGGCGTCGACCAGCGCTTCCTCGATGAGTGCGTGGACGAGGAGATCTCCATGGGCGATTTTGTCGTCACCGGCGGCGAGATCCCCGCCATGGCGCTGACGGACTGCGTGTGCCGCATGGTGCCGGGGGTGCTGCCCAAAGAGGAGTGCTTCACCGAGGAGTCCCACTGGGACGGGCTGCTGGAGTATCCGCAGTATTCCCGCCCCGACGAGTGGCACGGCAGGCGCGTGCCGGACGTGCTGCTTTCCGGTCACCACGAGAACGTGGCGAAGTGGCGGCGCAAGGAGAGCTGGAAGCGCACGATGGCACGCCGCCCCGACCTCTGGGCGCAGTTTGACGAAAGCAAGCTGACCACCAAGCAGGAGCGCAAGCTGCTCGCTGAGGCAAAGGCGGAATTTGAAGCGGAACAGGAAAACAAGGCATAAAAAGGCGTCTGCCATCGGCAGACGCCTTTTTCATTCATGGTTACGCAATGCGCACCGCGCCGACGTAGTTCTTGGCGTAGTAGCTCTCGGAGAGGTTGTTGATGTGCACTCTGCCGATGCTGTAGCGGGCGTGGATCACGTCACCGCCGCCCATGTAGATGCCCACATGGTTGATGCGGCCGCCGTTGCCGGGGCTGGTAAAGAATACCAGATCGCCGGGCATCAGACTGTCGCGGGAGACCTTGACGCCGCAGTTGGCAAACTGGCCCGACGCGGTGTGGGGCAGGGAGTAGCCGAACTGCTTGTAGAGGTACATGGCGAAGCCGGAGCAGTCGAAGCCGCTGGGCGACGAGCCGCCGTAAACGTAGCGCGTGCCGAGGTACTGCTGCGCGAGCGCCACCACCTGCGCGCCAACGCTGGACGCGGGCAGGCTGTCGCCCTCATAGATAAAGTCGCTGCGGACATAGCCGACGACCTCGCCCATGCTGACCTTGAACCAGCCGTTTTCCTCGCCGAGGATCGTCACCTTCTTGCCGGTGGTCACCTTGGTGACGCGCTCATAGTCGGTGCCGGGGCCGGAGCGGACGTTGATCGTGCCGCCGGTGATGATGCCGCTGCGGCTGCCCTCGCCCGCGGGCGCCTCGCCTGTGCCGCCGGCCTCGACCTGCGAGGCTTCCGCGGTGGAGGCGGGAATGGCGGCCTCCTCAGAGACCAGCTTGTCCAGCACGCCGGCGTCCGGCGTGACGTAAGTGCCGAGAATATAGCCGCTCTTGCCGTCAAATTCGATCTTGAACCAGCCGCCCTCTTCAGCGAGCACCGTGACGCGCTTGCCGGTGCCGACGGTGGCGACGCGGCCATAGCCCGTGCCGGGACCGGAGCGGACGTTGATCGAGCTGCCGCCCCGAACCGTGGCGTTGCCGACGGAGACGTCGGGCGCCGCCGCGGGAGCCGCGGGCGCGGCGCTGCCGTCTGGGATCAGGTAGGATGCGGAAATATAGCCGGTCTTGCCGTCAAAGGAGATGTGATACCAGTCGCCGCTCTTGTCGAGGATCGCGACGCGCTTGCCCGTGCCGAGCAGAG
>CAMJGU010000101.1 GCA_946405325.1 uncultured Clostridia bacterium
CGCGGACGTACTCCACGTCCCAGAGCGTGCAGCCGTTTTCCAGCACGACCGGCTCGGCGAGCTCACGCACGGTTTCGGTGATTTTCTTCATGTTTCTCCCTCTTTCTTTTGGAAAATCGCTGATTTTCCAAAAGAAAGAGTGGACACAAGTCCACTCTTTCCTAGCCTACCGGGTAAATATACCATAGTTATATGCGGATTGCAAGCCTTTTTTGCGCGGTTTTCCGCCCATTTTTCGCGTCGGACCGCGGCGGCGGGGAATTGACAGCGCGCCTCGGACACGATAAAATCAAGTCGGTAAACTCAATTTTTCGGAGGTGGTTCGGTGGAGTGGCTCAAGCGCAATGCCAAGACGGTCATCGGCGCGCTGGTGATCTTGATTTTGGTGGAAAGCGTGCTGGCGTGGTATCTCATCCAGCAGTTCCGGGACAACTACCTCCGGGGTGACGACGCGCTGCAAATCGCATTGGAGGACGCGGGCGTATCCCGCGACGCCGCGAAGGACGTGGACATTGATCTGAAAACCAAGAGCGGGACCGCGTGGTACGAGATCGCATTCGAAGGAAGCTCCGGTACGACGTACCGCTACTCCGTCGACGCCGAGACCGGCGCCGTGCTTTCCATGCAGATTCAGGAATAAATCGGCGGCCTGTACCCGGTGGGAATCGATTCCTTTCCCGGATTGTTTTTCTCTGCGTTCCGTGCGGAGAACGCGCGCAATACAAGAAAAACCGCCCTTGTTTGATGTGATAGATTTTCTCTATCATGTGATAGAATAATGAAATATGGTGATATTTCAAGGGGAGCGGACACTTTTTAGTGAGGTTAGCCGAAAACGCTCCCTTGTTTTTTGTGAGAAACATAGAGAGGATTTGGCACATTGCCAAATGATGTGGCATTTATTTAAACCTATGCGCAAAAAGCATTGGAATTGTATTTTTCGTTCCCTTACACTTTAGTATCATAACGTGGCAATGTGCCACTTTATATGGTTTTATTTATTTTAATGAGGAGGGCACCCCATGAGAATCGACATCAACACCAGATTCATCACCCTGATCGGCACGCCCCTGAGCCAGTCCTTCGCGGCGCGCATGCAGAACGCGGGCTACGAGTCGGCGAACTACAACATGGTGTATTTCTACACCGAGGTCGGCAACGATCATCTGCCCGACGCGATCAACGCCGTGCGCTACATGCCGGCGTTCGCGGGCTGCGCGGTGACCAAGCCCAACAAAGTCGAGGTCATGCGTTATCTGGACGACTTCGATCCCCTGTGCAAGAAGATGGGCTCGAGCAACACGGTCGTCAAGACCGCTGAGGGCAGGCTGATCGGCTACAATACCGACGGCTACGGCGCGCTGCGCTCCCTCAAGGAGTCCGTGGGCGAGCTCAAGGGCAAGGTGATGTTCTCCTTCGGCGCGGGCGGCACCGGCCGCAGCGTCTGCTTTGAGCTGGCGGACGCCGGCGCGAAGCGCATCTACATCTGCTCCCGCTCCGGCGCCTGCGAGGAGCTGAGCGCCGAGCTGAACAAGTACTATCCCGGCGTCTGCGTCCCCGTCCGCGCGGCGAACGAGGAGGCCATCGCCGCGGCGCTCGAGGAGACCGACATCGTTTTGAACCTCTCCGGCGCGGGCATGCGCGGCAAGGAGGACTCCACCTGCGTGGACAAGAAGTTCCTCAAGCCCAGCCACATCTGCTTCGACGCCACCTACAATCCCCCCGAGACCCGCTTCCTGCGCGAGGCGAAGGAGCTCGGCTGCCAGACCATCAACGGCCTCGATATGTCGCTCTATCAGGGCCTGCGCCAGATCCAGCTCTGGACCGGCGGCCAGTGCGCCCCGCTCGAGGCGATGCGTCAGGAACTCATGACCATCATGGAGGAGCAGAAGTAAGCAACCCCACGGGATATTTTAGAAGATTAGAATGGAGGAAGTCACTTGAAAGCTTTGAAATGGCTGGATGAGCATTTTGAAGAATTTTTCCTCGTCGTGATCCTGGTGCTCATCTCCTGCGTTGAGCTGGTGCAGGTCATTTTCCGCAACCTGTCCTTCGTCGACGCGCTGACCTGGCCGGAGGAGTTCTGCCGCTTCTGTTGGATCTGGAGCGTGTTCCTCTCCCTTCCGTACACCATTCGCAAGGGCAGCATGCTGCGCGTGAACGTGCTGGTCGATATGCTGCCGCAGGCGGTTCGCAAGTCCGTCAACATCGTGATCGATCTCATCAACGCCGCCGTCATGGCGATCCTGTTCGTCAACGCGATCCAGGTCGTCGGCGGCATCCGGGTCAGCGGCGAGGCGTCCCCCGCCATGACCTGGCCGATGTGGATCATCTACAGCATCATGCTCGTCGGCTTCGGCCTCGGCGCGGTGCGCGGCGTGCAGATGGCGGTCATCCACGTCATGCACTTCAAGGAGAAGGAGCTGACCACCCTGGAGCAGACCATGGCGGACGCCGCGGAAGAGGCGGAAGCCGGTAAGAGAGCGGAAGGAGGCGAGGCATAATGGCAAGCGCAGCGTTACTGGTATTCGTCGTATTCCTCGTCGGCATCGCCGTGTCGATCCCCATCGGCACGTCCATGGTGCTCGGCTCGCTCGCCCCGATCCTGCTCATGGGCAAGGGCGGCACCATTACGCAGGTGCTGAACAACACCTTCTCCGGCGCGAACTCCACGCCGATCCTCGCCGTGCCGCTGTTCATTCTCGGTGGCGTCATCATGGCGGAGGGCGGCATCTCCAAGAAGCTGTTCAACTTCTTCGCGTACTTCATCGGCCGCGTTCCCGGCGGTATCCCCTGCGCGGTCATCATCACCTGCCTGTTCTACGGCGCGATCTCCGGCTCCGGTCCGGCGACCACCGCGGCGGTCGGCTCCATGTGCATCCCGTTCATGGTCTCGCTGGGCTATGAAAAGAAGTGGAGCGCCGGCCTGATCGCGGTCGCGGGCGGCTTGGGCGTTATCATCCCGCCGTCCATTCCCTTCGTGCTGTACTCGCTGGCAACGGGCGTCTCCACGGGCGCGCTGTTCCTCGGCGGTATCTTCCCCGGCATCCTCATCGGCGTATTCCTGATGGTTTACGCGGTGTTCTACTGCCTCACCAAGGGCGAGGATCGCCAACTCATCAACGCGAAGATGACCGAGCTGCACGCCAACGGCCTGTGGCCCGTGTTCAAGGAGAGCTTCTGGGCGCTGCTGTGCCCGATCATCGTGCTCGGCGGCATCTATGCCGGTTACGTCACCCCGACGGAAGCGGCGGTCATCTCCGTGTTCTACGCGCTGATCGTGTCGCTGTTCATCTACAAGTCCATCAAGTTCTCCGACCTGATCCCGATGCTCTGCGCGTCGGTCAAGACCTATGGCGGCCTCGCCTTCGTGCTGGCGTTCGCCACGGCGTTCGGCCGCGTACTGTCCCTGACCAAGGCGACCAAGGCGGTCACAAGCTTCATCACCGACAACTTCCACTCCAGCTGGACGGTGCTGACGGTGCTCGTCGTCATCTTCCTGATCCTCGGCATGGTCATGGACACCGGCCCCGCGATCATCATTCTCGCGCCGGTGCTGCTGCCCGCGGTGCAGGAGCTGGGCGTCAACGAGGTCCACTTCGGCGTGATCCTCGTCTGCTGCCTCTCCATCGGCCTCGCCACCCCGCCCTTCGGTCTCGACCTGTTCGTGGCGGGCAACATCGGCGACGAGCCGCCCATGGCGGTCGCCAAGCGCGCGGTGCCGTTCATCATCGCGTTCCTGATCGCGCTGCTGCTCATCACCTATGTGCCCTGGTTCTCCACGGCGCTCGTAGGCTGAGGCATCCGTATCGTGTTTTTTCGCCCGTTCGGGCGTGAAACAAAAAATAAAAATTGGAGGAAAACGAACCATGAAAAAGTTTCTTGCGCTCCTGATGGCACTCGTCATGACCCTCGCCCTCGTCGCCTGCGGCGGCGGCAACAACAGCGGCTCCTCCGCTCCGGCTGACAGCGGCAGCTCCGCGGCTCCCAGCGATACCAGCGCGTATGATAACCTCGACCCCGTCGAGCTCATCGGCGCCGACTCCACCGGTAAGGGCGCGGCCGGCCAGATCTTCGGTGAGTATGTCGCTTCCCGCGTGGAAGAGATCACCGACGGCAAGCTGACCATCGACTATCACCCCAACGGCGACCTGGGCGGCGACGCCGACCTG
>CAMJGU010000102.1 GCA_946405325.1 uncultured Clostridia bacterium
TCGAGGATGTTGATGCAGTAGCCGTCGTGCTGGAACTGCATGACGGACGACGTGACGGAAATGCCGCGCTGCTTTTCAATCTCCATCCAGTCGGACGTTGCCGCGCGAGCGCGCTTGCCCTTGACCTCGCCTGCCTGCGCAATGGCGCCGCCGTAGAGCAGGAACTTTTCGGTCAGCGTCGTTTTACCGGCGTCCGGGTGCGAGATGATCGCAAAGGTCCGGCGACGGGAAATCTCTTCCTGTAAGGTTGACATAATACACACTCCTGAAAGAGCAGAATTCCAAAATAAAAGGGTCAGCCGTTGGCTGACCCTTTTATTTTGGAGCGGGCAACGAGGCTCGAACTCGCTACCTCCACCTTGGCAAGGTGGCGCTCTACCAGATGAGCTATGCCCGCGGAACGAAACAAACTATAGCACGTCCCGCCTGCCTTGTCAAGAAATTTTTTCTTGTTTTTTCAATTTTCTGCTTTTGTTTCCACTTTTTCCAGCGCAAAGCCGAGGCGCAGGTGCCCAGAGGTCACGTTGTAGCTGATCTTGCCGTCCTCATAGGTAAATTCCTTGGTCTCCTCCCGGGAGGTGCGGTTGTAGTAAAAGGACTTGTCCAGCTCCTCCTTGGTGTACTTGTTTTCCGAGGTCCAGACGTAGGGCTCCTTGCCGTCCGTGGGGGCGGTGAAGGTGCCGGACCAGTAGAGGTCACGCTTGTCCTCCGAGGGCAGGTACCACCATATTTCGATCGTGTCGTCGGTGATGGTGGCGATGTGGAACCAGTCGTTCTCCGTGGGTTGGATCCAGCCGCCGATCAGATCGGGCGGCGTGGCGGTATCCTTTTTTTCTGAGCAGCCGCCGAGGGCAAAGACGGTCAGAGCGGCCAGCAGCAGTGCAATCCATTTCTTGGTCATTTCGATGTGTTCTCCTTGAGTATGATATCCGCGGCGAAGCGTTCGCCGTTGTGCTCCACTTCCAATGCCAGCGTTTCGCCGGCGCGGTGGCGGCGGCGGATGCGCAGCAGATCATTGATGCCGGTGAGCGGCTCGCCGTCCGCGGTGACGAGCAGATCGCCCGGCACAAGACCGGCGTCGTCTGCCGCGCTGTGCGGCGTGACCTCGTAGACCTGCAGGGCGGTTTCTCCGCTGGACAGCGTGACGGCATTGCGCAGGACGGTGGCGCCCAGCACCGGCTCGCCGTGGATCTCGCCGTATTCGATGAGGTCGTCCACCATCCACGCAGCAAAGCTGACGGGAATGGCGAAGCCGAGACCCTCTACGTTCATTCGGCTGCCGGCGCCCATTTTCATTGTGTTGATGCCCACGACCTGTCCGTAGACGTTGATGAGCGGCCCGCCGGAGTTGCCGTTGTTGAGGGCGGCGTTGGTCTGGATCAGCGTCAGGTTGATGCCGTCCACCAGCACGTCGCGGTTGATGGCGGAGACGATGCCGTCGGTCAGCGTTCCACGCAGCTGCACGCCAAGCGGGTTGCCGATGGCGTACACCGTATCGCCGACCGTCAAATCGTCGCTGTTGCCGAACTCGGCGGTGGGGAGGTTGTGCGCGTCGATCTTGATGACCGCGAGATCCTGCTGCGCGTCATATCCCACCAGCTTGGCGGCGAAGCTGTAGCCGTTGTCCAGCACAGCGTAACACTGTGTGCCGCCGGTGATGACGTGCGCGTTGGTGACGATGTAGCCGTCGGGGGTGAAGATGACGCCGGTGCCGATGATGGCGCTGCCGTCAGGCAGCGCGGTGGCGACCGTGACCGTGCAGGGGTTCACGCGCTCGTAGACCTCCTGAATGGTCAGCTCGTCGCCGTGGCCCTCGGCATAGCGCAGCCGGACGTCGCTGCTGTTGGGATAGCGCTCGATGGTCGTCTCGGCGGGGGTGTAGTCGGAGACGGTGTTCCGCCGCTCCGTCTCAAAGCGGAAGGTCTCCTGCTGTTGCTGCGCACGGTTTTGCACCGCCCGCCGTGCGGAGCGGATCCCGAGCGCACACAGCGCGATCAGCAGGGCGGCAATGCAGATCAGAAAGATGCGCAGCCCTCGGCGGGAGTGCGGCGGCTCCTCATCATCGGAAAGCTCCGGCTCCCTGCTCCCGATTTCCGGCGCGATCCATTCCTGCGGAGGCGGCCTGCGGCGGCCGGGCAGCGGCTTCGGGGCAACGTAGCGCAGCACGATGGGCGGCGGCTCCGGCGCTTCATAGCGCAGCACGACCTCCCGGGGCGTTTCCGCTCCGGGCGTGTCAAGGGATTGCAGAATTTCTTCGAACCTGTCCATGAAAGCCTCTCTCAACCGCCTGCCAGAGAGACGGTGAAGGTAAACGTTGTCACGCCGTCCTCACTGGTGACGGCGATCTGCTCCTTGTGCTGATCCAGAATGGTGCGCACGACGTAGAGTCCGAGCCCTACGCCGTCCTTGTCCTCACTGCGGGATTTGTCGCTCTTGTGGAAGCGCTCGAAGAGCAGCGGGATCTCGTCGGCGGGGATGGTGTCGCCCTCGTTGCGGATGCTCACCAGCGCCTTGCCGTTGACCACCGCAAGGCCGAGGTAGAGCGTCGAGCCCACGCGGGCGAACTTCGTCGCGTTTTCCAGCAGGTTGTAGATCACCTGCGTGATGAGGTCGTTGTCCCCCAAGACGGTCACGCTGTTGTCCGGGATATTCGCCTCCACGTCCAATCCGCGGTCGGTGATCTTCTTCTCCATGGAGATCAGCACGCGGCGCATGCTCTCGCAGATGTCAAAGGGCGTCTTGTGCAGCTCGCGGGACTGGAGCCGCGAGATGTCCAGCATCCGCCGCACCAGACGGGAGAGCCGGCGGCTCTCGTCGGAGATGATGCGGAGATACTGCTTTTCCTGCTCCGGCGGGATCGTGCCGTCCAGAATGCCGTCCGTATAGCCCGCGATGGTGGTCATCGGGGTTTTCAGCTCGTGGGAGACGTTGGCGATGAACTCGCGGCGCTGGCGCTCCGTCTCCTGCAGCGAATCCGCCATGTTGTTGAAGGAGTTTGCCAGCTCCGCGATCTCCACGGGGTCGTCATAGCCCCGCATGCGGATGTCGAAGTTGCCGTCGGCAAAGCGCCGCGTTGCCTCCGCCATCTCGCTGATGGGGCGCGACTGGCGCATGCTGAGCCACGCGCTGACGATGAAGGAGAGCAGCAGCACCGTCACCGCCGTCATGAAGAACATGCCGATGAAACCGCGCCACATGGCGGTCAGCTCCCGCGCCTCGGTCACGGCGACCACAACGCCGACGGTCTGCCCCATGGATTCGATGGGGACGCCCACGGCAAAGTGCTTGCCGGTGTAGATTTCTCCCAGCGTGGTGCGGTCAAAGTTTCCCTCGCTGCGCAGAATGCTGTCGGTCATGCCCTCCGGCAGCGTCAGCACGCGGCCCTCCAGCGTGGCGTCGGAGGTCAGCAGCACGTTCCCCTGCAAATTGCAGATGAGAAAGTTTTCGTCGGTGACGGACGCAGCAAAGGAGGCAAGCTCCCGCATACCGGCGAGCGACCCGCCTGTGACGTAGGACGACACCATGCGCGAGACGACCTCCGCCTTGGTGCGCATGTCCGATTCCCGCTGATTGCGCGAATAGGTGTAGCTGAGCGCGAAAAACGACATACCCAGCAGCGCCAGCGTCAGCACCACCACAGAGGCGGTCAGCATGAAGTTTTGCCAGTAAATGGTTCGGAACCGCCGCGGCAGCTGATGTTTTTTCGGCGAATCGCTCATTGCTTCAGCTCAAACTTGTAGCCCACGCCCCAGACGGTCTTGAGCTCCCACTGGTCGCTGACGCCCTCGACCTTTTCGCGCAGGCGCTTGACGTGGACGTCCACGGTGCGCGAGTCGCCGAAATAGTCAAAGCCCCAGACCTCGTCGAGCAGCTGATTGCGCGTGTAGACGCGGTTGGGCGTGGAGGCGAGGTGGTAGAGAAGCTCCAGCTCCTTCGGCGGCGTGTCGATCTTCTTGCCGTCCACGATCAGCTCATAGGAGTCGAGATTGATGGTCAGCTTGTCGAAGCTGAGCTTTTTCTGCGTGTCGTCGGGGATCTCCGTGCGGCGCAGCACCGCGTTGATGCGCGCGAGCAGCTCCTTCATCTCAAAGGGCTTGACCACATAGTCGTCCGCGCCCATCTCCAGGCCGTGAATGCGGTCGTCCACCTC
>CAMJGU010000103.1 GCA_946405325.1 uncultured Clostridia bacterium
GGAAGAAGGAGTCGTCCGCGCCCTCCGGCAGATCGTGATAGCGGATGCCGAAGCTGCGGGCATAGGTAAAACCGCTTTTGCCGTAGAAGCCGATGTTGCCCTCGAACAGCACCGCGCCGAAGCCCATGCCAGCCGCCTGCTCCAGCGAGTAGTCCAGCAGCTTTTTGCCGCAGCCCTGGCGCTTCAGCTCCGGTGTGATGCCGATGGGACCCATGGTGAGAACGGGGAGATCCCTGCCGTCGTCGGCTTCGATGACGGCGCGCATGAACATGTTCTGCCCGATGAGCTTGCCGTCCTGCTCTGCGACGAAGTCCAGTTCCTTCACAAACGCCGGGTCGTCGCGAAGTACATGCATCACGTAGTGCTCGTAGGCGCCCGGGCGGTACACGTTCCAGAAGGACTCCCGAATCAGGTTTTCAACTTCCCGGTATTCTTCTTTCTGTTCCAAGCGAATGATCACATTGTTTGTATTCATCGTTTTTTCTCCTCAAATCATTTTGCGTTATGGATGAAAACGGCTTTGATGACCAGCAGTGCGAAGAAAATGATCCCCGCGTAGGGCTGCCGCGCGGCGATAAATACGGCGACGCCGACGATGGATAGCGACACGCCCGTAACCACGCGGTGGCGGTTCCAGAGCGGCCGGTCGAAGCGGACAAGGATCACGCCGCAGATCCCGTTGAGAACGGTCACACCGATCACGGACAGGAACACGATCTTCACCCACGAGCGGATCCCGGTCAGCCCCATCAGAGACACGGCGGCGGGGGAGTCCGCCCCGTTCCCGAAGACGGGCAGGAACAGCAGAATTGCCGTCAAAATATCAAGCGCGTTGCAGAGGAACGCGACATATCGGCCCGCAGCCGCCCGCTGATCCGCCTCCGCGGCGGAAAGCGCTTCCCCTGAAGCAATCAATTCGTCGATGGTGACGGAGAAGAAGCGGGAGAGCTCTTTGAGCGAGTCGATGCTGGGGTAGCCCCTGCCGGACTCCCATTTGGAGATGGCGGCTCTGGACACGAACAGCGCCTGTGCCAGTTCCTCCTGCGTCATGTTTCTGCTTTTCCGCAGCTCCTGCAACTTTTCATGAAATTCCATTTGTGTTCTCCCTGTGCCGGTCGATTTGGCGGACGCAGTACCGGTAAAGGAAATACAGCCCCGCGCTCAGCGCCATGGCGCCGATGATGTCCGTCGCCCAGTGGACGCCGGAGAGCAGTCTCCCAATCACCATAAACGCCGAAAACGCGATGACAAAAAGAGCGATGATTTTTCGGAGCAAAGGCTTCTCCGTCCTCCGGTCGATCTGAAGCTTCAGCGTCGGCATCACGCTCAACACCAGAAGCGTTGTGGAGGAGGGATAGGACGCCTCCAACGCGCCGTCGATCAGGATCGGGCGGTAATTGACGGGCACCATCTCAAAAAACAGGTAGGCGAAGATGACCAGAAGATAATAAAGCCCCAAAAGAAGAATATCCGGGTCGACCCGGAGCAGGCTCCTCCGCCGGACGAGCTGAGCCGCGCCGAATACGCCAAAGCACAGGCAGACGATGATGGGCACAAGTCCCAGCCAGTCGGTGACGGTGTAAATAGCCATGTGCACGCCGGTGAGCCGGTGAAACCACAGATTGATTGCCGCAAAGCCGACGCTCGTTCCGTTCGGCCCCACCGCTCGCACGTCAACGCCGCGGATCAGTGCCGTCCACAGCGCAAAGGAGAGCAGTAATCCGATTGCCGCCCATAAATCGCCGGTTTTACTTCGCTTCACGCTCATCCCGCCCTTTCCGCATCTGACGGGACCATCGTACCGAAAACGGAGAAAAACCGCAAGAAACGGTCATTCACATCGACGATACGAAACGTGTCATGCAAAGATTGGCGCGCTCATGGCGTACCTTTGTCATGGCAAGCATTGAAACAAATACGTGACCGTTCGTTCTTGTGTATTATAGAGAACGAACGGTCACCTGTCAAGAGCGGGAGGGGATCGTGTACTTGACACATACCGCCTGTGGGTGCTTATTGACCGTTTGTTCAAAATATGCTATGCTTCTCATAGAAATATACGGGCATTGCCCGAAAAAAAGGGGGGTCACGATGAAAAAAGCAAAACGCACACTGGCAGTCGTGCTGGCGGCCGTGGTTGTGGTCTTAGCCGTCGGCGTGGGCGCGTATGTACTGGGCCGCAACGCCCAACTCGGCACGGTGCAGTCCGAGGAGGAGAGCGGCAGCGGCATCGTCACCGAGCATGAGGAGATCAGCGGCGAGACCATCCGCTCCGGCATGACCGACATCGGGGAGCTTGCCACCGAGGAGTACTGGTTTACGCAGGTGCAGACCTACGACAGCACCAAGTCCGCGCAGATCTTTGATTTCAGCTTCGATCTGCCGCTCACGCGCAACAAGTTCGTCTACAGCTACGACGGCGTCATCAAGGCGGGCGTGGACTTTGCCGCGGCAAGCGTCGAGGTGGACAATGCCCTCCGCCGCGTCACGGTCACCTTGCCGAAGGCGCGCATCCTCTCCTCCGAGATCGACTACGACAGCTTTGAGCTGTACGACGAGCAGAAGAGCATCTTCAATCCCTTGAGCGTCCGCGACGTGAACAAGACCAACAACGAGATGCTCCAAAGCGCCGAGAAGGACGCCATCGCCAAGGGCGTGCTCATCCGCGCGGACGAGAACGCCGAGACACTGGTGGTCAACTTCCTGCGCGGTGCGTTTGACGTGCGCTCCTACGCGATCAAAGTGGAGCACCTCGGCTGAGAAGTCTCGCGCCCGCCGCGAGCAGCGCGTCCTCGCCGTCGAGCGCGTTCAGCGCGCCGGTGAGCGGCAGCTCCTGCGGCTCTAAGACCGTGCCGAGCGCCGTGATGACGCTGCGCTGGAGGCACAGCAGCCGCTCCGCGCCCGTGACGCAGGAGAGCGTCAGCGTGTCCCGCGGGGAAAAGCCGTAGCCCACCACCTGCAAAGCGCCGGTGCAGAGCGCGAACGACGGGTCGCTGTCTCCGGGCAGGAGCAGGTTCCGCGCCGAGACTTCGCCGAAAAAGGGTGTCCGCGCCGCGTCGCGGCACAGCGCCAGCAGATCCCACCGCCGAAGCGCCGCGTGGGCGAGGGTAGGGAAGACCGCGGCGTCCAGTCCCGCCGCGCGGCACAGTGCGCGGCCCGCCGCGCCCACCACCGCGATATCCATGGATAACATCACCTCACAGGCAAGTGTTCCGCTTTTTGCCGCGGATTATGCAAAAAGGAGGCATCTCTAGTGCATCCCTGGGCGCATTTCAAAACCATCACGCAGCACCGCCGTCTGGTGCGGCAGCTCTGCTTCCGCGTGGGGCTTTACAAACAGGGCCTCACGCACGATCTGAGCAAGTACAGCCCCATTGAGTTCTGGCGCGGCGCGAAGTACTATCAGGGCTTTCGCAGCCCCAACGACGCCGAGCGCAAGGAAACCGGCGTGTCGCTGGCGTGGCTGCATCACAAGGGCCGCAACCGCCACCACTTCGAGTACTGGATCGACTACGTGATCGGGGAGGACGGCAAGGTGAGCTTCGGCGGCTGCAAGATGCCGATGAAGTACGTCGCCGAGCAGTTCTGCGACCGCGTCGCCGCCTGCAAGGTCTATCGCGGCGAGCAGTACACCGACGCCGACGCCTACGACTACTACATTCGCTCCAAGGGGCACATCATGATCCACCCAGAGACCGGGGAAGAGATCGAGAAGATGCTACTCATGCTCAAAGAGCATGGAGAGGACGCGGCAATCGCATACGTCCGGGAGAGATTACAAAGCAAAAGCTGAAATTCCACGGAATTTCAGCTTTTTTGTACCTTGAAAAAAGTAATACAACGTGCTATACTACCGTACGATTTTTGGGCAATCATCACCTAAAGGACGGATTAGAATAGATGGACCATCCCTACAAGACCCGCGCCGGCGGCGCGACTGTGACGGTATTCGTGCCGTATGACTGCCGCAACAACTGCCCGTTTTGCGTGAATAAACAGGAATACGCCAACTGCACCGGTTTCTCCGTGGACAAGATCATCGAGAGCATCCGCGTGGTGGACAGCATCACGCCGGAATGCGACGTGGTGTTCACCGGCGG
>CAMJGU010000104.1 GCA_946405325.1 uncultured Clostridia bacterium
AGTTCGGCATCATGGTGGTGCTCAACTGCGGCATCGGCCTGCTGACCCCGCCGGTCGGCGCGGTGCTGTTCATCGGCTCCGCCGTCGGCAAGTGCCCGATGGAGAAGGTCGTCAAGGCAACGCTGCCGTTCTACCTCTGCATGATCATTACGCTGCTGCTGATCTCCTTCCTCCCCGACATCAGCCTGCTGCTGCCGAAGGTCTGGGGCGGCTACGTCCCGCAGCTCGGCTGATTGGAGTAACCTGCCATGAAAATGACGTTCCGTTGGTACGGCTCCAAAAGCGACAGCGTCACGCTTTCGCAGATCAAGCAGATCCCCGGCATGACCGGCATCATGGGCTTTCTCGACTACAAGCCCGCGGGCGAGGTCTGGATGGAGGACGAGATCAAGGCGTACATCGACGAGGTGCACGCCGCGGGCTTGGAGTGCGAGGTCATCGAGTCCGTCAACGTCCACGAGGATATCAAGATGGGACTCCCGACGCGCGACCGGTATATCGAGAACTACCGTACCACCATCCGCAACCTCGCCAAATACGGCGTCAAGGTGATTGTCTACAACTTCATGCCGGTGTTTGACTGGCTGCGCACCGACCTCGCCCGCGTCATCCCGGAGGACGGCTCCAACAGCCTGTACTACGACGAGGCGGAGCTGGGCGATATGGGGCCTGTCGAGCTGGTCAGAAGCACGCTGGAGAATACCAACGGCTTCACGCTGCCCGGCTGGGAGCCGGAGCGCCTCGCCGAGCTGCAAACGACGCTCGAGCGCTACAAGTCCATTTCTCCGGACGACCTGCGCGTGAACTACAAGTATTTCCTCGACGGCATTATCCCCACCTGCGAGGAGTGCGGCGTCGTGATGGCGTGCCACCCCGACGATCCCGCGTGGCCGATCTTCGACCTGCCGCGCATCGCGCACTCGCAGGAGGACTTTGACAAGATCGTGAAGCTCCATGATTCGCCGAGCAACACCGTCTGTCTCTGCACCGGCTCGCTCGGCTCGAATCCGGAGAACGACATTCCCGCCATCATCCGACACTTTGGCGAGATGGGGCGCATCGGTTGCCTGCACGTGCGCAACGTCAAGTACCTCGGCTACCACAAGTTCCGCGAGGCGGCGCACCTCAGCGAGACCGGCGACCTCGACCTGTTCGAGATCATGAAGGCGGTCCACGACACCTGCCCCGATACCTACATCCGGCCCGACCACGGCCGCATGATCTGGGGCGAGGTGGGCCGTCCCGGCTACGGCCTCTACGACCGCGCGCTGGGCGCGACCTACATCAACGGCCTCTGGGAGGCCATCTGCAAGATGAGCAAGTGAGGCGAGATCATGCTGCAACTCAATGATTCCGGCCTGCGCGACGCCGCCGCGTGGCGCGCGGCGGGCTATGCGCTGCCCGGATATGACCGCGCCGCCATGCTTGCCGAGACGAAGCGCGCCCCACGGTGGGTACACTTCGGCGCGGGCAACATCTTCAAGGCGTTTCAGGCGAACTGCGCGCAGAAGCTGCTGAACGAGGGACTGCTTCAGAGCGGTATTGTCGCCGTGGAGCGCTCCGACTCGCCGGAGAAGCGCGCGAGCTACGACGCCCACGACAACCTCACCGTGCTGGTGACGCTCAAGGCGGACGGCAGCGTGGAAAAGACCGTGATCGGCAGCATTGCCGAGGTGCGGTATCTGCTCTCCGCCGATGGGGCGGAGCTTGCGAGACTTTACGAGATATTCACCGCGCCGTCGCTTCAGATGGTCAGCTTCACCATTACGGAAAAGGGCTATCGCGTGGGCGACGCCACCGCCGATCTTCGCGGCGGTCCCGGTGAAGCGGCGAGCTACTGGGGACGCATCGCGGCGCTGCTCTACGCGCGCTTCAAGGCGGGCAAGCTGCCGCTGGCGATGGTCAGCATGGACAACTGCTCCCAAAACGGCGACAAGCTCAAGGACGCCGTGATGACCTTTGCCCGGGGCTGGGCGGAGCGCGGCGCGGTGCCGGAGGCGTTCGTCGATTACCTGAACATCCGCGTCAGCTTCCCGTGGAGCATGATCGACAAGATCACCCCCGCGCCGGACGCCTCGGTGGCGGAGCTGCTCAAGGCGGACGGACTCGACCTCGCGGCGGCGGTGACGGACAGCGGCACGCACATCGCGCCGTTTGTCAACGCCGAGGAGAGCGAGTATCTGGTCATTGAGGACGCGTTCCCCAACGGCAGACCGCCGCTGGAAAAGACAGGCGTGCTGTTCACTGACCGCGAGACCGTCAGCAAGACGGAGAAGATGAAGGTCACGACCTGCCTCAACCCGCTGCACACGGCGCTCGCTGTGTCGGGGTGTCTGCTGGGCTATCGGCGCATCTCGGAGGAGATGAAGGACCCCGAGCTGTCCGCGCTGGCGCGCGGCATCGGCTACGACGAGGGACTGCCCGTCGTCACCGATCCCGGCGTCATCCACCCAAAGGAGTTCCTCGACACGGTGGTGAACGTGCGCATCCCGAACCCGTTTCTGCCGGATACGCCGCAGCGCATCGCGACGGACACCTCGCAAAAGGTGCCGATCCGCTTCGGCGAGACGATCAAGAGCTACGCCGAGCGCCCCGACCTCGATCCGAAGAACCTCACCTGCATCCCGCTTGCCATCGCGCTCTGGCTGCGCTATCTGCTCGCCGTGGACGACGCGGGGAATGCCTTTGCGTGCAGTCCCGACCCGATGCTGGAAACGCTGCAAGCGCAGCTCGCCGGCGTAAAGCTGGGCGAGCCGGACAGCGCGTCCGACGCGGCGCTTGCGCCGATCCTCTCGAACGCGGCGATTTTCGGCGTCGATCTCGTTGAGGTCGGCCTCGCGCCGAAGATCGGCAGTATGCTGCGCGAGCTGCTCGCGGGCACGGGAGCCGTGCGCGCGACGCTCAAAAAGTATCTGAACCATTGAAAAAATGGGATGCGGATTCCCGCATCCCATTTTCCATCGAAAGGAGTTTGATTATGAAGATTCCCGAAAAGCACCAGCGCTGGGTGCCCTACGCCGACACGCTGCCGCAGAGCGGCGGCGAGAACGTGACGCGCCGCATCCTCGCCTACACCGACGGTCTCATGTGCGTGGAGAACACGTTTACGACCGGCGCGGTCGGCGCCCTGCACTCCCATCCGCATACGCAGATCACCTATGTCGTTTCCGGCAAGTTTGAATTTACCATCGACGGCGAGACGCGCGTCGTCACGGCTGGGGATACCCTGCTCAAGGAGGACGGCGTCGTCCACGGCTGCACCTGTCTGGAAGCGGGCAAGCTGCTGGATATTTTCAACCCCATGCGAGAGGACTTTCTGTAGTAAGGTGTTTTTTATGAAAAACGTCCTTCAAGATAGAGTGTAGCACTAGAACTCGCCGGCTGGTCAATTTGTGAGTTACCATCACTCACATTCCGATTCCTGCTGCATGATCTCCCGCGCCCGCGCTTCATCTTCTTTCTCATAGGAGTACGGCGCGCCTAACTCACGCCTTGACTGGCGTGAGCCGCATGGTCAGCCGGACGTCCTTGTTTTGTTTCATGGGGTTCCTCCTTTTTCTTCTCGTCTCCTGTTTGCCGAACGAGAGCCCAGCGCAGCGGGTCTCGTTCGGAACTGAGGAGCAAGGGAGCGCAGTCGAGGGATGCCCGACTGGGCGTCCCGAGCGAAGCGGACTTTGCGACGAAGTGGGTCCGGGCTTCTGCCCGGAATAGTTGAGCGAGGGCGAAAGCCCCGCTGTGCCTGACCGACAATGTCGGACAGGCGCTCTGCTTGCCCCGCGTCGAAAGCCGCTTCGTATCGTTCGCTTCCGCGCGGACGCGGAAGGGTGATTTCCGGCTAATGAAAAGAACTGTCCGCACATTGCGAGCCTTGTCTCCGTCAGCCCGGAGTACAACCAGAAGGTCATGGACGTGAACGTGGGCGGCTGCAAACACATCATCGGCCGCTGTGTGGAACACAGCGCGTGCAAAAAGTTCATGTACGTCAGCTCCACCGGCACGGTCATCAAGATCATCAATGGCGAGATGCCCGCCCTCTCCGATTTGCGCTGCCATCGAAACTGTGCTATAGTCAGTTCAAAGGAACG
>CAMJGU010000105.1 GCA_946405325.1 uncultured Clostridia bacterium
AAAAGGCGGGCGTCTCGTCCCGCTGCATGCCGCTCAAGCAGAGCGGCACCACCGGAAAGTGCCCGGTCTGCGGCAAGGAGTGCACCACCGATATCTATTGGGGCGTGGCCTATTAACGGAAAAAAGCGGCGCGTGAGCGCCGCTTTTTCTTATCGAAAGTACACTTTATCCCATTCCGTGCTGCCGATGACGAGCGGCGGCTCGATCCGGAGTCCCGGCTTGCCGCCGCGCTTCGCCTCGGCCAGCACCAGCGTCGGCGCACCCTCCGCCGCCTGCATGACAAACCGCATCCGTTTCGGCTCCATGCCGTGACCGCGCAGCTCGCAGAGAAGATCGGTGAGCCGCTCGGGACGGTATACCACCGCGAAGCCTCCGCCCCAGCGCAGGATGCGCGCCGCCGCGGCGCAGACGTCCGCGAGCGTGCATTGCGCTTCCTCGCGGGCAGTCTGCCGCGCCGCGCCGTCGGCGCTTTTGCCGCTGCCGGAGCGGAAATACGGCGGGTTGGAGACGCAGTAGTCCATCGACCCCGCGCCGGGCAGCACGGCGGTATCCCGCAGGTCGCCTGTGGAAAAATCCGCTGTCCAGCCGTTCTCCGCAAACGTGCGCTGCGCAAGCGCAACGGCGTCGGCGTTCTGCTCCACGTTCACGAGCCGAAGCGACGGCTCCCTTGCGAGCAGCAACGTGCCGAGCAGCCCTGTGCCGCAGCCGAGGTCGCAGACCGCGTCGCCGCGCTTCGGGCGCGCAAAGTACCCCAGCGCGAAGGAGTCCGTCGTCGGGGGAAAGAGGGCGGTATCATAATAAAAATGAGGGCCGTCAGGCCAAAGATGATCTTGATTTGCCATAATCGTATGAAAAAAAGCGCGTCCGTCGGACGCGCTTTTTTACTGCATGTACTTATTCCTCGGGAGCGATCGCACCGTTCGGGCAGGTGTCCGCGCAAGTGCCGCAGTCGAGGCAGGCACCGGCATCGATCTGATACTGGGTGTCGCCCTGGGAGATCGCACCGACGGGACATACATCCGCGCAAGCGCCGCAGCTGACGCAAGCAGAGCTGATCTTATAAGCCATTGATTTGTACCTCCATATGGATTGATGGGTTCAGTATACCATGCCGACATAAAAATGCAAGAGGAAACGGACAAAAAAGTTGAAAAACCTCTCCTTATGTTAGCATAAGGTAACTAAAAAATGAACAAATTGTAAAAGGTCAAAGAAAGTCAAAAATAACTCTTGACTTTCCAAAATGCGGTGCTATGATATGGTCAAAGAAAGTCAAAGACAAAGATGGTCAAGAAAGGAGCGGATCGGAAGATGGGAATCAGCGATTTGATCGCGAGCTTCATTCGGGACTCGCTGGACGACGCCGACGGCGTGCTGGAGCTCCAGCGCAATGATCTGGCGGAGCGCTTCCACTGCGTGCCGAGCCAGATCAACTATGTGATGTCGACGCGCTTTTCCCCAGAGCGCGGCTACATCGTGGAGAGCCGCCGGGGCGGCGGCGGATACATCCGCATCACGCGGGTGCAGGTGGATCGCCCGACGCTGCTGATGTCGGTCATCAACTCCATCGGCGAGAGCATCGACGGCCAGAGCGCAAGCGCGATCGTCCGCAATCTGGCGGACGCGGAGGCGCTCAGCGCCGAATCGGCGCGGCTGCTGCTCGCGGCGGTCAGCGACGCGGCGCTGCGAAGCGTACCGAGCGCGCAGCGCGGCGCGGTGCGCGCCGACCTGATGCGCCAGATGCTCATTCACAGCGTGTAGTTTAATCTGAAATGAAGATAGCTTTGGGAATAAAATCCTCAAAAGGAGGCAAGAATCATGAGATGTGAACATTGTGGAAGGAACGAGGCTACGTTCCATTATCAGCGCACCGTCAACGGACAGACGGAGGAAGCGCACCTCTGCCCGGCGTGTGCGGCGGAGCTGGGCTATGACGCCGGCTTCGGCGGGGGCTTTGAGAGCATGTTTGACGACACCTTCGGCAGCGTGTTTTCCCTGCTGCCGAGTATGTTCGGCAACTTCAGCGGGTTTTTCGACGGCCCGCAGCTGACGCCCGCCGCGCGGCGAACGCTGCAACTGGTGCCCGCGCCCGACGAGCCGCACTATGAGACCGAATCCCTGCTGGACGACGCCGAGGGCGCGGCGCTGCGGCACGAGCGCGAGCACAACGCGCTGGAAGTGCAATTGCAGCAGGCGGTTTCCTCGGAGAACTACGAGGAGGCGGCGCGGCTGCGGGACGAGCTGAAGAAGCTCGACGCGAACTAAGTACATGAATCCGAAAGGAGTGGACCAGATATGAGTGAGAAGAGATTTACCCCCAGAGGGGAGAACGTATTGCGTCTGGCGCAGGAGGCCGCCGCGGAGCTGGGTCACGGCTACGTCGGCTGTGAGCATATCCTGCTGGCGATCCTGCGCGACGGCGGGGGCGTCGCCTGCCGCGCATTGGCGGAGGCGGGGCTGACCGAGCGCATGGTGCGCAACCTGATCGTCCGCGCCGTGGGGCGCGGCATGGCCGGCGATCCCGCGCAGGGGCTGACGCCCCGGGCGCGCAGCGCCGTGGAGCTGGCGGTCAACGAGGCGGCGCGCGCCAACAGCCCGCTCATTGACAGCGAGCATCTGCTGCTCGGTATGCTGCGCGACGGCGGCAACATGGCGGTGCGCATCCTCGCCACCGCGGGCGCCGATCCGCGGCAGCTCTACAACAATGTGCGCCGCCTGATGAGCGAGACGCCGCGCGCGGCGGCCGCGCCGAGCGGCAAGGCGCAGCAGAGTGCCGACGGCGAGCAGGAAAAGGGCCTCGCGGAGTTCACCCGTGACCTCACCGAAATGGCGCGCGCGGGCAAGCTCGACCCTGTCATCGGGCGCGACAAGGAGATCCAGCGCACGATCCAGATTTTGTCCCGCCGCACGAAGAATAACCCCGTGCTCATCGGCGAGCCGGGCGTCGGCAAGACCGCCATCGCCGAGGGCCTTGCCCAGAAGATCGTCATGGCGGACGTGCCGGAGGAGCTGCTGGACAAGCGCGTGCTGTCGCTGGATCTTTCCGGCATGGTCGCGGGTACGAAGTACCGCGGCGAGTTTGAGGAGCGCATCAAGGGCGTCATCGACGAGATCATCAAGGACGGCAGCGTGATCCTCTTCATCGACGAGCTGCACACCATCGTCGGCGCGGGCAGCGCCGAGGGCGCGGTGGACGCGGCGAACATCATCAAGCCCGCGCTGGGCCGCGGCGAGCTGCGTGTCATCGGCGCGACGACGCTTGCCGAGTACCGCAAGTATATCGAAAAGGACGCCGCGCTGGAGCGCCGCTTCCAGCCCATCACGGTTGGCGAGCCGACGCCGGAGGAGAGCGTGCAGATCCTGAAGGGTCTGCGCCCGCGCTACGAGTCCCACCACAAGCTGACCATCACCGACGACGCGCTGCAGGCTGCGGTCGACCTCTCCCGCCGGTATATCAACGACCGCTTCCTCCCCGACAAGGCGATCGACCTGATGGACGAGGCCGCCTCCCGCGTGCGCATGGAGGTGCAGGCGCCGTCCCCGGAGCTGAAGGCCATCGAGGAGAAGATCAACGCCCTGCACAAGGAAAAGAGCGACGCCATCGCCGCGCAGGACTACGAAAAGGCGGCGCAGCTGCGCGACATCGAGTCCGACTACCGCGGCCAGGCGGAGCAGGAGCGCGAGAAGCAGAAGGCGGCCAGCGGCGAAAAGCGCGGCATGGTCACCGAGGAGGACATTGCGAACGTGGTCGCCGGCTGGACCGGTATCCCCGTCACGCGCCTTACCGAGGACGAGGGCGAGCGCCTGCTGAACCTGGAAAAGACGCTGCATGAGCGCGTGGTCGGGCAGGACGAGGCGGTCAGCGCCGTCGCCCGCGCCATCCGCCGCGGACGCGTCGGCATCAAGGACCCCAAGCGTCCCATCGGCTCGTTCCTGTTCCTCGGCCCCACGGGCGTCGGCAAGACGGAGCTGTGCAAGACGCTGGCGGAGGCGATGTTCGGCGACGAGAACGCCATGATCCGCATTGATATGTCCGAGTATATGGAGCGCCATACGGTGTC
>CAMJGU010000106.1 GCA_946405325.1 uncultured Clostridia bacterium
TTCGCGTCGATGCTGTGCTGATATTGACCGGTCACGGCTGTCCCCCCTCTCCTTTGATCGCGGAAAACGAAGCGCAGAGGGCAAAACCTCCCGTCCCTCCTTTTTTCGAAGGGCCGGGCAAGGCTCCACTCTCCTATTGCTTCATGGAATATGGCTCCACATTTGTGGTCTGATTCACCACTTTCCCCCACATCTGTATTGAGTATACGGGATAGACGCGTAAAAATCAAGGGTGAAAATATCGACCGATTCCGCCCAAAATCACTCGAAATAAAACAAACGTTTTCGTTTTATTTCAACAAAAAAGGAGTTCGACACAAAATCTTGTGTCGAACTCCTCAAAACTTCCAAAATGCGGAACAATTCGCTTATTTTTATTTGATTTGCACAAAAATCATTCAGAATCTTTGTCTGTTTTTTTGACGCTCCGGCTCAGCTCTTCCCGATCCTTCTGGCGCCGGGCGTTGGAGGCGGCGCGGAACTTGACACGGCTCTGCTTGACCTCGTCCAAGGCGGCCTGGATCGCCTCCTCGGTGCGGCGCAGCGCATCCTCGGTGTACTCGTTGACGACGCGGTACAGCTCATTGGAGCGATCCTCCGCACGCTTGATGATCTCATGACTGCGCTCCCGCGCCGCCATGAGCACCTCGCTGTCCGAAACCTTGCTCTTGGCGTCGAACTCGGCCTGCTGCATCATGCGGCCCACCTCGCGCTTTGCGGAGTTTACATAATCTTCCTTCGCCTGGATCAGATCCTGTGCGCGCCGGAGCTCCGCGGGCAGAGCCTCGCGGATCTCGTCGAGGAGATCCAGCGCCGCTTCCCGGTCAACGATGCACTTATCGCCGCTCAGCGGCATGTTCTTGGCGTCGTTGATCATATCATACAGCATATCGATGAGCTTTTCGACGTCCGTATTACTCGCTGCCATCGGTACCCCATCCCTTCATTGTTTCGATTGCCGCCGCCGGCATATAAGGCTCCAGCGGGCGGTGATATTTGATCATTTCCCGCACCATGGTGGAGCTGACGTGCAGGTATTCCGCCCGCGCGGGCAGCAGAACAGTCTCCAGCGAGCCGTCCAGCTCGCGGTTGATCTGTGCCATGCTCCACTCCGTGTCAAAATCCGTGCCGTTGCGCACGCCCTTGACGAGATAGTGTGCGCCCTTTTCCCGGGCGTAATCGGCAAGCAGGCCCGTCCAGACCTCCGCCGTCACGTTGGGCAGCTCCGCCACCGACGCGCGCAGCAGTTCGAAGCGCTGTTCGCCGGTGAACAGCGGGGATTTGCCCCCGTTGACCATCGCGCAGATATAGACCCGGTCAAAGAGTGCCGCCGCGCGGCGGATCAGATCCATGTGGCCCACGGTCACCGGGTCAAAGCTGCCGGGAAACACTGCGATTCTCATGCGTCCTCGTTTTCTCCGTCGCGATGATAGACGGTCACCTTGATCTTGCCGTAGCGGTACTCACGATAAATCCGGTACGGTGCGCTGAGCGCCGGGAGCTGCTTGTCCACCGGGCACTCCGCAACGATTATACCACCCGGCGCCAAAATGTCAAACCTCGCGATGTGGGCAATGGCGCGCTCCAGTGTGTCGTCCGCATAGGGCGGATCGAGGAAGATGAGGTCGTACTGCGTCCGGAGCGACGAGAGATAGCCCATCGCATCGCCGCAGACCACCTGCCCCTTGTCCGCAAGCACGCAGACAGCGAGGTTGTCGCGCACCAGCTGCGCGGCGTCCTTGCGGCAGTCGACGAAGGTGCAGCTCTTCGCGCCGCGGGAGAGGGCTTCAATGCCCATCTGGCCCGTGCCGGCGAAGAGGTCCAGCACCCGACGGTCCTCAATATCGAATTGCAGTGCGCTGAAGATGCCCTCTTTGACCTTGCCGGTGGTGGGACGCGTCTCCTGCCCCTTCAGCTCGCCGAGGCGCCGTCCCCGCGCCGTGCCTGTGATGACCCGCATCGCTTTTCTCCCTGATGTTCCGGATTTGTCCATATATAATATGGTATTCCGCTGTATTTTGCAATAGGAAGTTTTCAGCAAAAATCACACTTGTTATTCCGTCTTGCATCGTGTATAATAATAGAGTTGTAAACTGCCTTAAAAGGACTTTCGAGAAAGGAGACCTTTTATGTTCAAGCTCCAAACCGAACAGGGCGAGATCCAGATCAGCGACGCGGTGCTCTCCAACATCACCGGCGCGGCGGCGACCAGCTGCTACGGCGTCAAGGGCATGGCCTATCGCTCCATGACCGACGGTCTCGTCCACCTGCTCCGCCGCGAGGCGATGAGCAAAGGCGTCCACATCACCCAGCATGACGAGGGGGATATTTCCGTTGAGCTGCACATCATTGTGGAGCCCGGTGTCAACATGACCGCTATCTCCCGCGAGATCATCTCTCAGGTGCGTTACCTCGTCAACCGGGACACGGGCGTCCGCATCCGCAGCGTCGACGTATGCGTCGACAGCATCACTTTGTAGGAGGAAACACTTCCCATGCATGATACCATCACAGGAGCTGTTTTCAAAGAGATGCTGCTCTTCGGCGCCGTCTCCGTGACTGCGGCGAAGCAAAGCGTCAATGATTTGAACGTGTTCCCCGTGCCGGACGGCGACACGGGCACCAATATGAGCCTGACCATCCAGACCGCGGCGACGGAGCTCAAGAAGAAGGAGCCCAAGACCGTGGAGGAGGTCGCTTCCATCGCGGCGAACGCCATGCTGCGCGGCGCGCGCGGCAACTCCGGCGTCATCCTCTCGCTGCTCTTCCGCGGCATTTCCAAGAGCTTCAAGGGTCTCTACGAGGCCGACGGCTGCATGCTGGCCGCCGCGCTTCAGGAGGGCGTCGCCGCCGCCTACAACGCGGTCATGAAGCCCGCCGAGGGCACGATCCTCACGGTCTCCCGCCTCGCGGCGGACGCGGCGATGCACGCCGCCGAGGAGAACAACAGCGTGGAGTACGTCCTCGAGCAAGCGATCCGTCAGGGCGAGGAGACGCTCAAGGAGACCGTCAACATGAACCCCGTCTTAAAGCGCGCCGGCGTCGTGGACGCGGGCGGCAAGGGCTTCCTCATTATTATGAACGGCATGCTCTCCAGCCTCCGCGGCGAGAAGCTGCCGGAGCTGGGCGACGGCGGCGAGACCCGCGACAAGGCGGACTTTGCGCAGGTGGGCGACGAGGACATCACCTTCACCTTTGACACGGTGTTCATCGTCCGCACCAAGGGCAATCCCGACCTCAAGCCCTACCGCGAGTACCTGAACTCCATCGGCGACAGCATCGTCATCAGCGAGGGCGACGATATGTTCAAGGTGCACGTTCACACCGATATTCCCCAAGACGCGCTGGGCGCCGCGCAGAAGTACGGCATTCTCGAGGTCGCCAAGGTCGAAAACATGCGCATCCAGCAGGAGGACATGGCGGCGGGCCGCAAGACCATCTCCGCCGACGAGCTGGAGGACGACGACATGGTGGACGGTTACGTCGGCTCCGCCAGCGCCGCGCCTGCGGAGTCCGAGGAGCGTAAGCCCTACGGCTTTATCGCGGTCTGCGCGGGCGACGGGCTTGCCGCGGTGTTCCGCGACATGGGCGTAGACGGCGTCATCAGCGGCGGTCAGACCATGAACCCCTCCACCGAGAGCATCCTCCGCGAGATCGAGCGCGCCAACGCCGACACGGTGTTCGTACTGCCGAACAACAAGAACATCATCATGGCGGCGCAGCAGTGCGTTGGCCTGACCGACAAGAACATCGTCGTCATCCCGACGGCGACCGTGCCGCAGGGCATCTCCGCCATGATGGCGGTGGATCTCGACGGCGACGCGGCTTCCATCGAAGCCGCCATGCTCGACGCGGCGCAGCACGTCACCACCGCGCAGATCACCTACGCCGCCCGCGACTCCGAGTTCGACGGTGCGGAGATCCACGAGGGCGACTTCCTCGCGCTGCTGGGCGGCAAGCTCTTCGGCGTGGACAAGAGCATTTCGGTGCTGTTGGAAAAGCTCTCCGACGTCGCCAAGGAGCAGAACGCCGAGTTCATCAACGTCTTTTACGGCGAGGA
>CAMJGU010000107.1 GCA_946405325.1 uncultured Clostridia bacterium
ATCGCCGAGACGTTCCTCGAGGACGCGAAGCTCGTGAACAACGTGCGCGGCATCCACGGCTACACCGGCACCTACAAGGGCACGCCCGTGAGCGTGATGGCGTCCGGCATGGGCTGCCCGTCCATCGGCATCTATTCCTATGAGCTGTTCACCCAGTACGGCGTGGACAACATCATCCGCATCGGCTCCGCCGGCGCGATCTCCCCCGATCTGAAGCTGCGCGACGTGGTGGCGGGCATGGGCGCGTGCACCAACTCGTCCTTCGCCCAGCAGTACCGTCTGCCCGGCACGTTTGCGCCGATCTGCAACTATGACCTGCTGACGTTCGCCACCGAGGCGGCGAAGGAGCTCGGCGTGCGTATGCCCGTGGGCAACCTGTTCTCCTCCGACACGTTCTATGACGCGGCCGCGTCCACGATGGAGTGGGCGAAGATGGGCTGCATGGCGGTGGAGATGGAGGCGGCGGCGCTCTACTGCAACGCGGCGTACACCCACAAGCGCGCGCTGGCGATCTGCTCGATCTCGGACAGCCTCGTCACCGGCGAGGAGCTGGACGCCGACGAGCGCCAGAACAGCTTTACCAACATGATGAAGATCGCGCTGGAGATCGCCGTCAAGGCGACCGGGCTGCCCGACCTCGCGGGTTCGGGCAACAGCGCGAGCAAATAAGACAGAACACCGCGAAACCGGATCGGGACAGAAAGGAGAAGTACCATGCGTGTGCTCGACATTGAAGACATCACCGAGGCGATGGAGGATCAAACGGCGTTTGTGCTGCATTGCGAGGAAGAGTATCGCGACAAGATCAGCGCCGCCGCGGCGAAGATTTTACGCAATCGCGAGAGCAAACCCATCGTCTGCCTCACCGGACCCTCCGGCTCCGGCAAGACGACGTCCGCCATGCGGCTGAAAATGTACATTGAAAACCTCGGCGTGCCCGTCGGGCTGGTGAGCATGGATAACTTCTTCCTGCCGCTCCACAAGCGCCCGCCCGAGGCGAGCGACTGGGAATCCCCCTACTGCGTGGATCGTCAGGGGCTCGCGGACTGCATCCTGCGCCTTGCCGACGGCGAGGACGTGGAAGCGCCGTGGTACAATTTCAAGACCGGCGACATCGGCGGCTACCGCACGCTGCACGGCAGCAAGGACGGCATCATCATCGCCGAGGGCATCCACATGCTCAACCCGCTGATCCTCGACCTCTTAAAGGGCGAGTACACGGGCGTCTACGTCGCGCCGCGCACGCGCATCATCACCAACGACGACCACATCGTCGATCCCGAGAAGCTGCGCGTCGCCCGCCGCATGATCCGCGACCTGCTCGGGCGGGGACATACGCTGCGCAGCACCATCGAGCGCGCGCAGAGCGTGGACCGGGGCGAGCTGAACTACATCCAGCCCAACAAGGGCAACGCGCAGATCCACATCAACACCTTCCACGACTATGAGCCGTGCATTCTCTCGAAGTATCTGCACGATATCCCCGAGTTCCATGAGCAGCTCGACGACGCGTTCATCGAGCAGCACGGCCTGACCGACCTGATGAAGGTCATCAAGTCCGTCCCGCCGCTGACGACGCCCTATGTGCCGAAGAATTCCCTCGTGCGCGAATTCATCGGCGGCAGCATCTTCGAGTACTGATTGCGGCTTGACAAAAAAGGAACAGGCAAGTATATTGTGGTTCGCGGACGAAACCGTCCGCGAACCACTTTTATTATCGAAAGAAAAGCAGGTGTTCTCATGGCTGATGTGAAAGCCTTCCTCAAGCGCAAAAACATCGAGTTTTCCGCCAAGCGCTACGGCATCGACGCCCTCGGTGCGATGGCGCAGGGCTTGTTCTGCTCACTGCTCATCGGCACCATTATCCGCACGCTGGGCGCGCAGCTGCACGTCCCATTTCTGACCGACATCGGCACCTACGCCATGGCGGTCTCCGGCCCCGCGATGGCGGTCGCCATCGGCTATGCGCTGCAAGCGCCGCCGATGGTGCTCTTCTCCCTCGCCGCCGTGGGCTGGGCGGCGAACGCCGAGGGCGGCGCCGGCGGCCCGCTGGCGGTGCTCATCATCGCGATCATCGCCGCCGAGTGCGGCAAGGCGGTGAGCAAGGAAACCAAGGTCGATATCCTCGTCACCCCCGCGGTGACGATCCTCGTGGGCGTGGCGCTGGCGAAGTGGATCGCGCCGCCCATCGGCGCGGCGGCGGGGAAGTTCGGTGTGCTGATCGACTCCGCCACCAAGCTCCAGCCGTTCTGGATGGGCATTGCGGTGTCGGTGCTCGTCGGCATTGCGCTGACGCTGCCGATCTCATCGGCGGCGATCTGCTCGGTGCTGCAACTGACCGGCCTCGCCGGCGGCGCGGCGGTGGCGGGCTGCTGCGCGCAGATGGTGGGCTTTGCCGTCATGAGCTTCCGCGAGAACAAGTGGGGCGGGCTGGTCACCCAGGGCCTCGGCACGTCGATGCTCCAGATGCCGAACATCGTCCGCAACCCCCGCGTCTGGATCGCGCCGATCGTGACGAGCGCCATCACCGGCCCCGTCGCCACCTGCCTGTTCCGCCTGGAGATGAACGGCGCGCCCATCAACTCCGGCATGGGCACCTGCGGCCTCTGCGGCCCCATCGGCGTGTGGACGGGCTGGCTCGCGCCGAGCGAGGAGGCGCTTGCCAAGGGCGCGGCGGCGATCGCGCCCGGCGGCATGGACTGGCTGGGCCTGCTGCTCGTCGCCATTGTGCTGCCTGCGGTACTCTGCCCGCTGATCAACCTTGCCTGCCGCTCTCTCGGCTGGGTGAAGGACGGCGACCTGACCCTCGGCGGATAAGCCTTTTGTGCAAAACGCAAAAAGCTGGGGGAAACCTATATTTTATGCTTGAAACCAGACAATTATTCTGCTATAGTGCAAGTGGACGAATGTCCCAAAAAAATAAGGAAGGATTTGATTGACATGAAGAAGTTTCTTGCGGTCATCCTCGCGATGACCATGGTCATGGCGCTCGTCGCCTGCGGCGGCGGCAGCAGCGACAACGGCTCCACCGCCGCTCCTGCCGAGACCAGCACCACCCAGCCGGCCGATTCCGGCAGCACCGACGCCGCTCCCGCGGCGGAGGCCCTGCGCGTCGCGATGGTCACCGACTACGGCGACATCACCGACCAGTCCTTTAACCAGACCACCTATGAGGCGGCCAAGGCTTGGTCCGAGGCCAACGGCGCGGACTTCACCTACTTCAAGCCCGCTTCCGACTCCGACGACGACCGTGTCGCCATGATCGAGAAGGCGATCGACGAGGGTTACGGCGTCATCGTGATGCCCGGCTACGCGTTCGCGCCGGCCATCGCTGCCACCGCTCCCGAGTACAGCGATGTCATCTTCATCGGCCTCGACGTCTCCGAGTATGACCTCACCTCCGCCGGCCTGGCCGAGCTGCCTGAGAACCTCTACTGCGCGGTCTATCAGGAAGAGCTCTGCGGCTACATGGCGGGCTACGCCGCTGTGAAGATGGGCTACACCAAGCTCGGCTTCCTGGGCGGCATGGCGGTTCCCGCTGTCGTCCGTTACGGCTACGGCTTCGTGCAGGGCGCTGACGCCGCTGCGGCTGCCGACGGCAAGACCGACGTCACCCTGAAGTACGCTTACGGCAACCAGTTCTATGGCGACGGCGATATCACCGCGGCGATGGACACCTGGTATGCTGACGGCACCGAGGTCGTGTTCGCCTGCGGCGGCGGTATCTTCACCTCCGCGGCTGAGGCGGCTGCCAAGGTCGGCGGCAAGGTCATCGGCGTCGACGTCGACCAGGCCGGCATCATCGACGGCGCTTACGGCGCGGGCATGACGGTCACCTCCGCCATGAAGGGCCTCGCCGCCACCGTCAACAGCCTGCTCACCGCCGTCAAGAACGACAGCTTCGCGGGCGGCATCGTGGACAACCTCGGCCTCGTCTCCAACAACCCGGAGGAGAACTACGTCCAGCTCCCGCTCGGCAGCACCCAGTGGAGCGACAGCTTCTC
>CAMJGU010000108.1 GCA_946405325.1 uncultured Clostridia bacterium
GCCTTATACGCTCTCATCGGCGAGCTCGCCGAAGTATTTCTCGTGCGCCTGGCTGTATTTGCGGTTGAAGGTCTCGTCCTTGCCCTGATGGAGCTGGTGGATGTACTCGTGGTGATTGCTCATGATCGTGCTGTCCGACTGGGAGAGCGTGTAGACGCCCAGGTTGGAGCACTGGTCGGAGATGCGCTCGATGTTCACCAGAATATCGAGGTAGCTGAGGCCCGTGAGCGTCGAGCACTTGCCGTCGCGCACGCGCTTGATGTGGTTGGCGCGCAGCGTCGCCACCAGGTCGTCCACGACCTCCTCCACCGGCTCGATGCGCCGCGCGGCGTGCATATCCAGCGCCGTGAAGCTCTCGCAGGCGTGGCCGAGGATCTCGTCGAGCGCGCCGCGCATCACGCGCAGCTCATGCTTCGCCGCGTCGGAGAGCTCGTTGCCCTTGTCCCGCAGCTCCTGCGCGTTCTCGGTCAGGTTCACGGCGTAGTCTCCGATGCGTTCAAACTCGGAGAAGCACTGGATGTAGTAGTTGAGCAGGTCGTTGCCGTAGCCCATCTTCACGTGCGGCGAGAGCTTGATGAGGTAGTTGTCCACGCGGTCCGCCAGCAGGTCGATGCTGTCCTCGTTCTCGTTGATGACGTCGATCCTGTGCTGGTCGTAGTTTTGCAGCACGTCCATGGCGTTCAATACGCCCTCGCGGGCAAGGCGCGCCATGGTGCCGATGGCGTCGGAGGCGCCGGCGAGCGCCAGCGCGGGCGAGGTGAAGAACTTCTCGTCCAGACGCTCCAGCTCGCGCTCCACGCTGGTGCCGAGCTTTTCGTCGTCCTTGACGATGACGCGGGAGAGCTTTTCAAACTGGCCGCACACCGGCAGCAGCACGATGGCGGAGAACAGGCGGAACACCGTATGCACGTTGGCGATGCCGCCGGAGGTCAGCGTCTTGTCCCACAGCGCGTCCAGCACGCCGGCGCCGCGCAGGATCAGGATCGCGGCGATCACGAGGATCGAGCCGCAGATATTGAAGATGATGTGCACCATGCCCGTCCGCTTGGCGTCCGCCTTCGAGCCGATGGAGCAGACGATGGCGGTGGTCACGCAGTCACCGATGTTCACGCCGATGATGATGGCGTAGACCGAGCTGAAGGTCAGCGCGCCGGTGGTAGACAACGCCTGAAGGATGCCGATGGTTGCCGACGAGCTCTGGAGCAGGAACGCCACGCCCGTACCGGCGAGGAAGCCCAGCACCGGCGTATCGGAGAGGCCGACGAACATCCGCGCGAAGCTCTCGGAGCTGGACAGCGGACTCACCGCCGCGGTCATGTTGAGAAGGCCGGTGAACAGGATGCCGAAGCCCATGGCGATCTGTCCGATGACGCCGGAGTGCTTTGTTTTTACCGTCATGATCATCAGGATGCCGATGATCGCCGCCAGCGGCGCCAGCGTGGAGGGCTTGAACAGCTCCACCCAAGACGCGCCTTCCCCGCCGTTGAGATCCAGCAGGCGGATGATCTGGCCGGTGACGGTCGTGCCGACGTTCGCGCCGAGGACAACGCCGAGGGACTGGTGCAGCGTGATGACGCCCGCGCCGACCAAGCCGGAGGTCAAAACGATGGTCGCGGTCGAGCTCTGAATGATGGCGGTGACCACCAGACCGAGAAAGAAGCCGACGACCGGGTTGTTTGTCACCTTCTCCATCGCGGTTTTCAGCGCGCCGGAGGAGCTCTCCTTGAGGCCGTTGCCCATCAAACGCATACCGTAGAGGAACAGTGCAAGGCCGCCGAAGAGCGAAATCACATTAAAAATCGTCATAGGCAGAATATCCTTTGTAAGATTAGGCAGAAGCCGCAACTCCCACCAAATACTATACTACCAGAAATCCGTCGGATTGCAAGGATTTTTCTCGGTTTTGTCGTGAAAAATGCTGACTTGTTTTTTTAACTTGGTATGTTATACTGACCAAAATGGAACAATGAGGAGGCTGCCCTATGTATCAGAACGAAAACCCCATCGGTGTTTTGGATTCCGGCATCGGAGGGCTGACCGTCGTGCGTCAGCTGCAGCGCCTGCTGCCCGGTGAGGATATCGTCTACTTCGGCGACAGCGCCAACTGCCCCTACGGCAACCGCAGCGAGGACGAGATCTTCGCGCTGACGATGAAGATGCTGCGCTTTCTGGAGGCCAAGCAGGTCAAATGCGTCGCCATTGCCTGCAATACCATCTCCACGCTCGCGGAGCGGCTGCGTCCGGAGTGCCCGTTCCCGCTCATCAGTATCGTGGAGTCCAGCGCGGACTACGTGGTGCGGGAAAAGCTCAAGCGCGTGGGGCTGATCGCAACCGAGTTCACGGTCAAGACCGGCGCCTACGACGCGCGCATCCACGCGCAGAATCCCGACTGCGAGATCGTCTCCAAGGGCTCGCCCAACCTCGCCGCGCTCATCGACCGGGGCGACTTCAATCAGGCCGCCATCAACGAGGAGATCACTGAGAACGTGGACGTGATCCTCGCCAAGGCGCCGGTGGAGCACCTGCTGCTCGCCTGCACCCACTTCCCCATCGTCTCGGACAACTTCCACGCCTGCTTCCCGCAGCTCACGCTCATCGACCCCGCCGAGCAGCAGGCGGAATCGGTCAAGAACCTGCTCGTCTACCGCCAGCTGAGCAATCCCCAGACCCGCGGCTCGCTCTCGATCTTCACCTCCGGCGAAACGGAGGTCTACGAGGCGGTATCCCAGCGGCTTGGGCTGTACGGTCCCGCGTCCTGCGACGCGGTGTCCCTCGGATAAAGAATCAGAAAAGCAGCCTTACGGCTGCTTTTCTTCGTTTTCGGGTTCTTTTGGTTCTTCCCACGGCTGCATGGTCGCGACCAGGCGGTGGATCGGCGTGCCCAGCTCGTAGAACTTCGCCTCGTAGTCGGTCATCACGCCCACGGGGCCGTTTGCGTGCAGGTCGTCCGTCACCTCGCTGAGGGTGAAGCCGAACTGCGGGATCTCCTCCACCGAAAACGCGAACAGCTTTTCGTTGTCGCTCTTGAAGTGGATCTGCCCCTCCGGCGTCAGCACCCTGCGGTAGAGCTTGAGGAAATTCCCGTGGGTCAGGCGGCGCTTCGCCTGATTGCTCTTGGGCCACGGGTCGCAGAAATTGATGTAAATGCGGCTGACCTCGCCGCTTTCGAAGAACTCCGGCAGCTGGTTCACGTCCGCGTCCACGAACCACACGTTGCGCAGGTTCTCCCGCGCGGCGCGCTCCATGGCGACCACCATGGCGTCAGGCACCTTCTCAATGGCGATGAACAGCACGTCCGGCTCTGCCTTCGCCGTCTCAGCGGTGAAGCGGCCCTTGCCGCAGCCGAGCTCCACGCGCAGCTCCCGCGCTTCCGGCATCAGCTCCCGCCAATGGCCCTTGCGGTCATAGGGGTCCTTGATCTGATAGGCTTCGCAGCGCTCCATGCGGGGCAGCAGGTTCTTTTTCTTTCGCATTCTCATCGGGGTCTTCCTCTCTTTCCTCGGGTATGATACCGAAAAAGCCGCGCCGTGGCAAGCACAAATTGAGAATGTTAAAAAAATAACGAAATATCCCGTTGTTTCTCTTGCAAAACGCCGCGCGTCCCCTTATAATATTGGTAATTATGAGCAAGGAGGTTGTTTCCTATGCCTTTTGTCAAATACGAGCCCAAGGGCGACATCGCGTATCTCGTCATCGACCGTCCCGAGGCGCTCAACGCGCTCAACGCGCAGGTGCTCGCCGATCTGGACGCGGCGCTCGACGCCATTGATCTCGACCTCATCCGCTGCGTCATCGTGCGCGGCGCGGGCGAGAAGTCCTTTGTCGCGGGCGCGGACATCGCGCAGATGAAGGATCTTGATCCCGCCGGCGGCGAGGCGTTCGGCAAGCAGGGCAACGACGTGTTTTTGAAGCTGGAGAGCTTCCCCATCCCCGTCATCGCGGCGGTGGGCGGCTACG
>CAMJGU010000109.1 GCA_946405325.1 uncultured Clostridia bacterium
TACCGACCAGACGCCCCTCGGCGTCCACGACGGGGAGCACGAAGAAGTCGTACTTACTGAACGCCTGCGCGACCTCCTCCTTGTCCTCCAGCGTGTTGACGGAGATGACGTTGGGGTCCATGATCTCACCGATGATATCGTCCTCCTCCGCGAGCAGCAGGTCGCGGATGGTGACGACGCCCAGCAGATGCCGCCCCTCGTCGGTGACGTAGCACACGGAGATGATCTCCATGTCCGACGCTGTGCGGCGGATGCGCTTGAACGCGTCCTGCACGGTCATAGTGCGCTTGAGGTCGATCAGTTCCGTGGTCATCAGGGAACCGGCGGAGTCCTCGGGGTATTTCAAGATCTCGTTGATGCTCTTGCGGGTCTCGGGGTCGGCGTGGCGCAGGATGCGCTTGACCACGTTCGCCGGCATCTCCTCCACGAGGTCCGCCGCGTCGTCCACGTACAGCTCGTCCAGAACTTCTTTGAGCTCCGTGTTGGAAAAGCCCTGGATCAGCAGCTCCTGCTCATCGGGGTCGAGCTCGACGAACACCTCCGCCGCCGGTTCTTTCGGAAGAAGCCGGAACAGGAGCGGCAGCTGATCCTCGTCCAAATCGCCAAACAGCGCGGCGATATCCGCCGCCTCCAGCTGCGTCAGCTGGTCGCGCAGCGCGGCGTACTGCTTGCGCGTGAGCAAGTCCCGGATGCACTCCAGCAGTTCCTCGCGATGCTCTTCAAAATCCACCATCCGCGGCTCCTCCTTTCCTTGTCTGTAACCATGTTATTTTATGCGGTTTTAGCGGCGGTGTCAAGCTTTTGTCCCGTTGCAAACGCGCCGGGGCTGTGGTATACTATTTTAGTTATTCTATATCGATCATCGGAGGCACGCGATGGTTTTTGCGTCAACGGTGTTTCTGTTTCTGTTCCTGCCGCTGTCCTTGCTGCTGTACTATAACCCCCTGTGCCGCAGCCGCGGCTATCGCAACGCGGTGCTGCTGGCGGTGAGCCTTGTGTTCTACGCATGGGGCGAGCCGGTCTTTGTGGGACTGATGCTGCTCTCGATCCTGTGGAACTACGTCTGCGGCCTTCGGATCGCCGCGCATGGGGAAAAGCGGGCGCGCAAGGCGTGGCTCACGGCGGCGATCGTCTTCGACCTCGCGCTGATGTTCACCTTCAAGTATCTGGCGTTCCTCTTTGAAAACGTCGGGCTGCTGCTGGGCAGCGCGAACTTCCCCAGCCTGCACATTGAGCTGCCCGTGGGCATTTCGTTCTTCACATTCCAGATTATGTCCTACGTCTTCGACGTATACTATCGCAAGGCGGAGGCACAGCGCAGCATTTTCCGCCTCGCGCTTTACATTTCCATGTTCCCCCAGCTCATCGCCGGACCCATCGTGCGCTACGGCACGGTGGCGGAGGAGATCGAGCACCGGCACGAAACGCTCAGCGACTTCTCCCGCGGCGTGACGCGGATGGTCTGCGGCCTCGCCAAAAAGGTGCTGCTGGCGAACTACGTCGCGCTGATCGCGGACAACATCTTCGCCCTCGTCGGCACGGAGCTGGCGGTCACGACGGCGTGGCTCGGCGCGGTGGCGTACAGCTTTCAGGTGTACTTCGACTTCTCCGGCTACAGCGACATGGCGATCGGCATGGGGCTGATG
Source organism: uncultured Clostridia bacterium (assembly GCA_946405325.1). Next base: position 1,647 of record CAMJGU010000109.1, read on the forward strand.
CTGGGCTTCCACTTTGAGGAAAACTTCAACTACTCCTTCACCTGCGACAGCATCACCGACTTCTGGCGGCGGCAGCACATTTCCCTGTCCAAGTGGTTCCGGGACTACGTCTACATCCCCCTCGGCGGCAGCCGGGTCTCCCGGCCGCGCTGGGTGTGGAACCTGTTCGTCGTGTGGCTGCTCACCGGCATCTGGCACGGTGCGAACTGGACGTTCTGGCTCTGGGGGCTCTACTATTTTGTGCTGCTGGTGTTCGAGAAATTCTCCGGCTTTCCCCGCCAGCTCACCGGCGCGGCGCGTCCGCTGCGCCATGTTTACGCGCTGATCCTCACCGCCGTGGGCATGGTGATCTTCCGTGCCGAGAGCATCCCCCACACGGCGCGCTACATCGCCAACATGTTCGGCGTCGGCGCGTCGGGCTGGACGGACAACGTGTTCCCCTACTACCTCGCCAACGGAAAATGGGTGCTGCTCGCCTGCGTGGTGTTCAGCCTGCCGGTGCTGCCGTGGCTGCGCGACCTATTTGAGACGGGTCGGCTGAGCCGGTACCGCGGCGCGGTGCTCTGTTACGATCTCGCCCGCTCGGCGGCGATGCTGGCGCTGCTGGCGGTGTGCGTCGCCGTGTGCGCCAAGAGCGCGTACAACCCCTTCATCTACTTCCACTTCTGAAAAGGAGAGTCGTTATGCCCCGCAGGAGCATTTATGATCTGGCCGCGCTGGCAGCGGTGGCCGCGCTGACGCTGATGATGCTCGGCGTCGGCTGGCGGATGGCGACCTACCGTCCCGAAACGCCGCCGGAGCCGGACGCCGCGCAGGCGCTGACCGCCGAGGAGCGGGAGGCGCTGCGGGACGCGGACGGCATCATTTGGAGCACCAAGGTCGACTGGGCGGCGCTCTATCCCCCGCGCGAGGCGGAGGAAACGGCGGAGCCCACCGTATTTGACCGCTTCGCCGAAGGGATCGAGGCGATGCGCCTTGCCACGCGTCCCTACGAGACGCGTGTGGAGACGCTGGAGCAGACCATCGACGACTATGCCACCGACTACGCCCCCGGCTACCACCGGATGGTGGAGGCGGCGAACCGCTATGACGCGATCCTCGGCTGGGAGATCGCCGGCGTGCAGAGCTACAACCCCGTCATCATGGCGGAGGACAATTACTTTATCACCTGCGTCGCGCGGCAGGACCGTGAGGCACGCGCCGCGCAGATCACGGCGCTGCGGGACTTCTGCGCCGCGCGCGGCATGGCGCACCTCTACGTCACGACGCCCAACGATGCCTGCCGCTATGATACGGGCATCTCCGGCGTGCTGGACTTTTACAATCAGAACGCCGACCGTCTGCAAGCGGCGCTGCGCGAGGCGGGCGTAGAGACCCTCGACCTGCGCGACGCGCTGCACGAGGCCGGGATGGATCACCACAAAAGCTTTTACCAGACCGACCACCACTGGCTGCCGGAGACGGGACGCTGGGCGGCGGGCGTGATCGCGCAGACGCTCAACGCGGACTACGGCTTCGACATCGACCTCGCGCTGTTTGCGCCGCAGCGCTGGCGCGCGGAGGTCTACGAGGACTGGTTCCTCGGCTCGCAGGGAAAAAAGGTGACGCTCTCCCGCGCGACGCCGGAGGATTTCTCGCTCCTCTACCCCGATTTCGACACGCGCTTCCGCATTGAGATCCCCTCGCTGGACGTGGACAAGACGGGCGATTACTCGGCCTTTTACCGCTATGGCGCGGTGGCGGTGCGGGACTACTACAACCAGAGCCCCTACAGCGCGTATTTCTACGGCGACAATGCCCTCACCCGCGTCCACAACGAGCTGCGCAGCGACGGCAAGCGCGTTCTGGTGCTGGGTCATTCCTTCGACAACTGCGTCCTGCCGCCCCTTGCGCTGGGGGTGGAGTATCTGGATTCCATCGATCTGCGCGAGTTTACCGGAAGCCTTGAAACGTTTCTGGACGAAAACCACTATGACGTGGTCATCGAGTTGTACACAGAATAAAAAGGAGCGTGAGCGTTTGTCTGATTTTCTGGCGCGGCATCGGCTTGTCAACGGCGCCGTTCTTCTGCTGCGGCGCTGGTTTGACCACCACGTTGCCCGGGACAGCGCGGCGCTGACCTACTACCTGCTCTTTGCACTGTTTCCGCTGCTGATCTTCCTCAACAACCTGGTGGGTCTGCTGTCCTACGATCTGGACGCGCTGCTCGCCATGCTCGCGCGGGTGATCCCGCGGGACGTGGTGGACCTGCTGGGGCAGTACC
>CAMJGU010000110.1 GCA_946405325.1 uncultured Clostridia bacterium
ATGTGGAACAGCTACTTCGACGCGATGATCTACCTCAACAGCGCGTCCAAGCAGCCGCTGCAGCTGGTGCTCCGCTCCATCCTGATCCAGAACCAGCCGGAGCCGGGCATGGTCGCCGATATGCAGAGCACCGCCGAGCGCGCACAGCTGGCGGAGCTGCTCAAGTACGCGACCATCATCATCTCCAGCCTTCCCCTGATGATTATGTACCCCTTCTTCCAGAAATACTTTGACAACGGAATCATGGCCGGCGCCGTCAAGGGCTGATCCGGTCATAAATAAAAAAGGAGAATGAACATGAAAAACAAGCACAACTTCCGTAGAATCGCGGCGCTTGTCCTCACGCTCGCCCTGACCGCCACGCTGCTGGCGGGCTGCGGCGGCAAGGGCGGCGCGACCGGCGGCGCAAGCGCGGGCCTCGACGTCGATCCCGCCACGCTCGCGTTCCCTCTGGCGGAGAAGGCGGAGATCTCCGGTCTCACCAACTTCCCCGCCGGCAGCGAGGCTGAGCCCAACAACCGCACCATCTTCAAGCGTCTCGAAGAGGCGACCAACGTTCATGTGACCTGGAAGGCCATCCAGAGCGACCAGTGGGGCGACAAGATCGCGCTTGAGATGTCCAACATCAAGACCCTGCCCGAGTTCGTGTTCAACGCGCAGTTCGGCGACACGGATCTGCTCAAGTACGCCAAGCAGGGCGTCATCATCAACGTCGAGGAGTACATCGACAAGTACATGCCCAACCTGTGCAAGGTCTTCGAGCAGGCGCCCGAGTACCGCACCATGTGCACCGACGAGAACGGCCACATCTGGGCGCTGCCCTGGATCGAGCAGCTCGGCTATGAGAAGACCGCCATCCAGACCGTCGGCAACATGCCCTTCATCAACGTCGCGTGGCTTGAGTTCCTCGGCCTCGATATGCCCAAGACCACCGACGATCTGGAGAAGGTCCTGCTCGCGTTCCGCGACAACGCCGCCGCGCTCAAGGCGGAGTTCAACATCGACGGCGACATCATCCCGCTGGCGTGCATCATCGGCGGCGGCAATGAGGACTGCACCATCCTCTGCAACGGCTTCGGCGAGGGCTACGGCGATCCCGACTCCGGCAAGCACATCGTCGTCACCGAGGACGCGAAGGTCATCAGCGCCGCTACCACCGAGGGCTGGCGCAAGGGCGTTGAGTGGCTGCACAAGCTGTATGCCGAGGGTCTGATCGATCCCGACGCCTTCACCCAGGAATGGTCCACCTACGTTGCCAAGGGCAAGTCCGGCCGCTACGGCGTCTGCTTCTCCTGGGACGTGGCGAACATCGCCTCCATCAGCATGGACGACCTGATCGCCGGCAAGGGCTGGCAGCCGCTGCCCGCGCTGCAGGCCGACACCAAGAACATCACCCCCGCCACCGGCTCCTACACCTCCGGCTTTGACCGCGGCCGCTGCGTCGTGACCGCCAACGCCAAGAACCCCGCTCTCATCTGCGCGTGGCTCGACCAGATGTACGCGCCGCTCCAGTCCCCGCAGAACAACTGGGGCACCTACGGCGAAGATGACGAGTTCGATATCTTCGAGATGAGCACCAACGCCAACGGCGAGCCCATGCTCAAGCACACCTGGCTCGGCGACGCCTCCCCCGTTGAGGTTCGTGAGGCCGAGTGCGTCGGCGGCCCGCTCGCCATCCTCGACAGTTACTACGGCGTGTACGTCACCTGCCCGGACGACGCGCAGTATCGTCTCGACTGGATCAAGAACGTCTACACCCCCGACATGAACACCAAGTACGTCTATCCCAACGTGTTCATGAACACCGACGACACCAAGCGAGTCTCCGACCTGAGCGCCGACCTCAACAAGTGCATCAACACCGCGCGCGCCGACTGGATCATGAACGGCTTCACCGACGCCGACTGGAACCAGTTCCAGAGCGATCTCCAGTCCTACAAGCTCGACGAGTACCTCTCCATCTATCAGAAGTATCTCGACGCCTATCTCGGATAACATCATGCGTCCCGCCCCCTTTGGGGGCGGGACAATCCAAAATGGAAGGGAATTCCCATGACCAGTCAGATTCTAAGAGACGCCAGACGGTATGAAGCCATCGCGGAGCAGGCGATCCCGGCGTCGGCCAAGCCCGCCTTTCACCTGACGCCCCGCGTGGGCTGGATGAACGACCCCAACGGCTTCTCCTATTACAAGGGACAGTACCATCTGTTCTATCAATACTACCCCTTTGATACGAAATGGGGCGTGATGCACTGGGGGCACGCGGTCAGCGACGACCTCCTGCATTGGGAGCACCTTCCCGCCGCGCTGGCGCCGGATACGCTGTCCGACCGGGACGGCTGCTTCTCCGGCAGCGCCGTAGAACTCCCAGACGGCAGACAGCTGTTGCTCTACACCGGCGTTGTCGAACAGCGGGGTATGCCGGGTGAGACCGCGGATTGTATCCAAACCCAGTGCGTTGCCATCGGCGACGGCGTGGACTATGAGAAATACCCCGGCAACCCGGTCCTGACGGACGCCGACATTCCCGCGGGCAGCAGCAGGAACGACTTCCGCGACCCCAAAGCGTGGCGGGAGCCGGACGGCAGCTACCGCTGCGTCGTCGGCAGCCGCGCCGCGGACGGGAGCGGGCAGCTGCTGTACTATTCCAGCAAGGACGCGCTCCACTGGACGTTTGAGAGCGTGCTGGCGGCGAATCACGACCGCTTCGGCTCCATGTGGGAATGCCCCGACTTCTTTGAGCTGGATGGGAAGGCGGTGATACTCGTCAGCCCGCAGGACATGCTGCCCGAGGGCTTCGAGTACCACAACGGCAACGGCACGGTCTGCCTGATCGGGCGCTTCGACGACAAATCAAAGACCTTTATCGAGGAGACCAACCACGCCATCGACTACGGCATCGACTTCTACGCGCCGCAGACGATCCTGACGCCGGACGGCCGGCGCGTCATGATCGCGTGGATGCAGAACTGGGACACGCTGGCGATCAAAAAGCCGAAGTTCTTCTGGTACGGTCAGATGACGCTCCCGCGGGAGCTCTCGATCCGAAACGGGCGGCTGTACCAGTGGCCGATCCGTGAGCTGGACGCCATGCGCCAAAATCACGTCGCCTATCAGGGCGTGCGCTTTGAGGGCGAAACGGCGCTGACCGGCATCCGCGGGCGCAGGCTGGACGTCACCATCACGATCCGCCCCGCCGAGAAGGACAACGTCTACAGGAAGTTCGCCGTGTGGTTCGCGCAGAACGACCAATACCACACCGCCATCAGCTACCGGCCCTACGGCTCCGTGCTGAAGATCGACCGCAAGTTCTCCGGCTCCCGCCGGGCGGTGATCCACCAGCGGCGCTGTCTGGTGCCCGACCGGGGCGGCGAGCTGACCTTCCGCATGATCCTCGACCGCTACAGCGTGGAGATCTTCGTCAACGGCGGCGAGCAGACGCTGACCGCAAGCATGTTCACAGAGCAGGGAGCGGACGGCTTCCGCTTCTTCGCGGACGGCAAGGTCGTCATGGACGTGGATAAATTCGATCTTATTGAGTGACAGGAGGCAAAGCCAATGAAAACGAGAAGGATTTTGTCAACCATACTGGCGCTGACCATGCTGCTGACATTGTTCAGCGGCGAATTCGCGAGCGCAGCGGGCAGGCAGATCATCGCGATGGACGAAGAACTCGCCTACGAACCACTGGCGGAGACGGCGAGCGTCGCGTATGAGCAGCATGACGCCGGCTATGCAATCTCCCTCGATCGCGCGGCCGACAGCGTGACCATGAACGTCACCGCCGTGCCGGGCAGCCGCAGCGCGGAAAAGGCGCGGCTGTACGTCCGCACCGATGTGGCGCTCAAGGCGGGCGTCGCCTACCGCGTGAGCTTTGCGCTCTCGTCGGAGA
>CAMJGU010000111.1 GCA_946405325.1 uncultured Clostridia bacterium
GCCACCTTGACGGCGGCGGCGCGTCCACGTTCTGCATCGTCGTCCCCGCCATGCTCCCGGTCTATCAGCGTATGCACATGCGCAAGACCACGCTGCTGCGCGTGTCCGTCCTCGCGATGGGCGTTCTGAACCTGATGCCGTGGGCCGGCCCGACCATGCGCGCGGCCTCCGTCCTCGGCGTCGAGGCGGGCAGCCTGTGGCGCACGCTGCTGCCGGTGCAGCTGTTCGGTATCGTCCTCTCGCTTGCTCATGCCGTCCTCGCGGGCGTGCAGGAGAAGGCGCGCGGCGCGGGCCTCAACGGTAAGCTCGCCCAGCAGGAGGGCACCGTCACCATCACCGAGACGGCGCAGACCACCGAGAACAACGACCTCGCCCGTCCCAAGCTGTTCCTGTTCAACGTTGCGCTGACGCTCGCTGTCATCGCCATGCTGATCTGGGACGTGTTCCCCAGTTACTTCCCGTTCATGCTCGGCGTCGCTTGCGCGCTGTTCGTGAACTATGGCTTCACCGCCAAGATGCACAAGAAGATCATCAACCTGCATGCGGGACCTGCCCTTATGATGTGCTCCACGCTGATGGGCGCGGCGGTGCTCATGGGTATCCTGACCTCCAGCATGGGCGCGGATGGCAAGGTCATCTCCGCCAAGGTCATGGAGCTGCCGGCTGACGCACTGCCCTCCGTGGTGCGCTGTCTCGCGGGTCTCGTGTCCAGCATTCTGCCCGCCGCCCTCGGTCAGCACCTGCCGCTGGTCATCGGCGTATTGTCCGTGCCTCTGGCGCTGGCGTTCGACACCGACAGCTACTTCTACGGCATGCTCCCGGTGGTCATCTCCATCGGTCAGGCGTTCGGCGTCGAGGCGCTGCCCATCGCCATCGCGATGGTCGTGTGCCGCAACTGCGCCACGTTCATCAGCCCTATGGTTCCGGCGACCCTGCTGGGTACCGGTCTTGCGGAAGTGGACATCAAGGACCACATCAAGTCGTCCTTCCTGTACGTCTGGGCGTTCTCCATCCTGTGCATGATCTTTGCCGCGATCATCGGCATCATGCCCATCTAATTATCTTCACAAAAAAGCGGCTTCGGGGTTTCCGAAGCCGCTTTTTTGTGCTATGATGGCAGAAAAAGGGAGGGGATTGCCGTGTCGGATACGCTGACGTCCATTTCCGCGTCCGATACGCGGGCGCAAAAGCAGCTGGATGCGCTGTTGGAGGGCGAGGGCATCCGCCGCGACGGGCATCTCGACTACACCTGCGGGATCTTTGACGACGACTGGCGGCTCATCGCCACGGGCAGCTGCTTCAAGAACACGATCCGCTGCCTGGCCGTGTCGAGCGACCATCAGGGCGAGGGGCTGCTCAATCGCGTGGTGACGCACCTCATGGAGGTGCAGGTCGAGCGTGGGAATCTGCATGTGTTCCTCTACACCAAGCCCAAGAGCGCCAAGTTTTTCGCCGACCTCGGCTTTGCCGAGATCGCGCGGCTGGATGATCTGGTGTTCATGGAAAACCGCCGCAGCGGCTTCGCGTCGTACTTAAACGCGTTGGAGCGTGCGCCGCGGGGCAGAACAGCGGCGATCGTGATGAACGCGAACCCCTTTACGTTGGGCCACCGGTATCTGGTGGAGAAGGCCGCGGGGGAGAACGACTATGTGCACCTGTTCCTGCTCAGCGAGGAGGCGGGGCCGATCCCATTCGCCGTGCGCAGAAAGCTGGTACAGGAGGGGATCGCGGACCTCGAAAACGTGATCCTGCACGATTCCGGCCCCTACATCATCAGCGCCGCCACGTTCCCCAGCTACTTTTTGAAGGACGCCGACACCGTGATCCGCGCCCACGCGGCGCTGGATCTGTCCGTGTTCGGGCGCATCGCCGAGGCGCTGCATATTACGGTGCGCTACGTCGGCGACGAGCCGACGAGCCGCGTCACCGCGCTCTACAACGAAATCATGGCGGAGAAGCTCCCCGAGCGAGGCGTGCAATGCGTCATCGTGCCGCGTCTGGAACGGGATGGCCGCGTGGTCAGCGCCAGCACGGTGCGTCAGGCGATCCACGACAACGCGCTGGACAGCGTGCGGGACATGCTGCCCGAGACGACATACCGCTATTTCGCATCAGGCGAGGCAGAGGGCGTGGTCAGAGCGATCCGCGCCATGGAAGACCCGAAACACTATTGAGGTGGGAAACGATGGAAGAAGTCACATTGGAACAGGTGCTCGCCGCGCGGGACGCGCGCACGCAGCGCCAGAGCGCGCTGCTGGAGCGGTATCACATGCCGGTGATCTCGTTCTCCATGAACATCCCCGGTCCGGTGAAGGACACGCCGCTGATCCGCCGCGCGTATTATACCGGGCGCGACGCGCTGCTCGGTGTCCTCAAAAACGAGTGCGTCAAGGTGCTGCGCAAGGAGGAAACCATTGCTTCGACGGGCTGTGAGATCCAGATTGCCGTCAAGGAAGATGCCTTGACAGTCAAGAAGCTGTGCGTTCAGATCGAGGACGCGACCACGCTGGGCCGGCTCTTTGACATGGACGTGCTGACGAGCGAGGGCGAAAAGCTCGACCGCGAGGCGGTGGGCGGCAGCGAGCGCGGCTGCATCGTCTGCGGCGCGGCGGGACGCGGCTGCGCCTCCCGACGCGTGCACAGCGTGGAGGAGCTGCAAGCGGCGGCGCGGCGCATCATGGTGGAATACTACGCCAAAGCCGACCGTCAGGACGTGGCGGAGAAGGTGACGGCGGCGCTCTTAGAGGAGGTCTACACCACGCCGAAGCCCGGTTTGGTTGACCGCTCCAACACCGGCAGCCACAGCGATATGACCATCGAGACCTTTGAGCGCAGCGCCAAGGCGCTCAAGCCCTACTGGGCGCGCTGCATGGAGGTGGGGCAGAAGACCGCGGGCGGAGCACCGGCGGAGACCTTCGCGCAGCTGCGCGAGCTGGGCAAGGCGGCGGAGCGGGATATGCTTGCCGCCACCGGCGGCGTCAACACCCACAAGGGCGCGATCTTCACCCTCGGCACGATCTGCGGCGCCATCGGGCGGCTCTGGAGCGCCGAGAAGCCATTTCAGGACGTGGAGGCCATCACCCGCGAGTGCGCAGCGATGACCAAGGCGGCGGTCAAGGCGGACTTCGCCGCACTCACGCCGGAGACGGCGCGGACGACGGGCGAAAAGCTGTATCTCGAGTCCGGGCTGCGGGGCATCCGCGGTGAGATGGCGGACGGGCTTTTGAGCGTCAAGAACATCGCGCTGCCCATGATCCACGAGGCGATGGAGGCGGGATACAATCACAACCGCGCGGGCGTCTACGCGCTCTTGGCGCTGATCGCGCGCGGACGCGACACCAACATGATCGCGCGCGGCGGACGCAAGCGGGCGGCGGTCGCCTCCAAGTGGGCGGAGGAGCTGCTGTACTGCTGCAATTTCCCGCCGCTGACCGCGGTGGAGGTGCTCAACCGCAAGTTCGTGGCGGAGAACCTGTCGCCCGGCGGCTGCGCCGATCTGCTGGCGGCGGCGTATTTCCTCGACTCGATTTGAAAAAGAGGGAGTGTCGCAGAACTTTCATTCTGCGGCGCTCCCTTTTGCTGCTTAGCGATCGAAGCTGAGATTGAGGTAGTAGACGTTTTTCTGATCCATCTTTTCCTTGACGTTTCTCAGGGCTTCGCCGAAGCGTTGGAAGTGCACGACTTCGCGCTCGCGCAGGAACTTGATGACGTCGTTGACGTCGGGATCGTCGGAGAGGCGCAGGATGTTGTCGTAGGTCACGCGCGCCTTCTGCTCCGCGGCGAGGTCCTCGGTGAGGTCGGCGATCACGTCGCCCTTGACCGCCATGCTGGCGGCGCTCCACGGGAAGCCGGAGGCGGCGGTGGGGTAGACGCCCGC
>CAMJGU010000112.1 GCA_946405325.1 uncultured Clostridia bacterium
AAGGTGACGCACCTGCTGCTCATCACCGACCAGAGCCGCAAGGGCTATCAGGTCATCGACACCATCAAGCGCGTGGCGGACGAGCTGGTGATGTACGACAAATGCGGCGTCATCATCAACCGCGCCACTCGGCCGGAGCTGGTCACCGATCCCAGTATCGCGGGCGCGGAGGTGCTTGCGGTGATCGAGGCGGACGCGCAGCAGTCGCAAAACGACGTGCAGGGCAAGAGCGTCTTTGCACTCAGCGACGATTCTCCCGTGCTCTCCGGGGCGCGGCAGGCACTCCTGAAACTGGAACTTTAATAGGAAGAGAGGTGTACCATTTGAAGGATCTCAAGCATTTGATCTACTTTGAGAACCTGCTCGAGGAAGCCAACAACGAGCTGGTACAGCAGGCGCAGGCGGAGGGCAAGCTCGCCATCGGCTACACCTGCTACCACATTCCCGAGGTGCTGCTTAACCTGGGCAACTGCTTCTCCGTGCGCCTGCGCGCGCCGCGTACGGGGTCGATCGACATGGCGACCTACTACATGTCGAACTACACCTGCGAGTTTGCCCGCGCGCTGCTCGAGCGCAGCATCGAGGGCGGCTACAACTTCCTCGACGGCCTCGCCGGCGTGGACGCGTGTTCCATGATGAACCGCTTCTATGAACACTTTGAGCTTTTGAAGCTCAACGAAAAGCCCAAGATGTTCGTCAGCCATGTGGACGTGCCGTTCAAGATCGAGGATTACACCATCCGCCAGTACGTCAAGCAGATGAAGCACCGCCTGCTCAACTACATGGAGGACAACTACCATATCGACACCTCCGACGCGGCACTGCGCAAGGCGGTGGAGGAGCACAATGAGGTCTGCCGCATCATCAGCGAGATCGGCGAGCTGCGCGCGCTCGAGAACCCGCCCGTCACGGGCTATGAGTTCCACATCCTTAACCTCGTGAGCTACACCTGCCCGAAGTACCTGATCCTGCCGCTGCTGCGCGAGACGCTCGACGAGATCAGGCAGCGCAAGGTGGACGACAAGCCGTGGTACCGCGCCCGCGTCGCCATCGTCGGCAGCGAGATCGACGATCCTTCGCTCACAAAGATGATCGAGGAGGCGGGAGCGTTCGTGGTGTCCGACCGCTATTGCTACGGCTCCACGCCGGGCCGCGAGGTCATCGAGCTCAACGATACCGACGACGTGCTGACGCAGATCTGCGAGCACTACATGCGCCATTCCGAGTGCGCGCGCTACATCGCGGACGACAAGGTGCTCCAGCGCCGTGAGACCGCGGACAAGCTGGCGAAGAAGTTCCACGCCGACGGCATCATCTACGAGCAGATGAAGTTCTGCGACTACTGGGGCTTCGAGCGCGCGTTGGTCAGCCACATCATGAACGAGGAATACGGCTGGCCGGTGCTGTCCATCGACCGTCCGTACAACGCCCGCACCTCCGGACAGCTCCGCACGCGCTTCCAGGCGTTCGTGGAGTCGCTGGAGATCAAGCGCATCCATCAGACAGAGGAGGTGGCAAACCATGGCTGAGGCGAAATTCCCGAATCCGTCGTTCTGGCGCTACAAGGATCACATCGACTGGAGGGCGCAGGCGAAGAACCTCAAGGAGGTCGGCGGCATCATCGGCGATATGCTCCGCGAGACCGACTGGCGCGCCGTCGCCGCGCGGCACAAGAAAAATCTGACGCTCACCGGCAAGCGCATCGCGGACGAGGCAAAGGCGTTCGCCGCGATGTCCAATGACGAGCGCAAGGACTTGCTCCTCAACGGCGAGAAAAAGCTCGGCAAGCTCTACCGCTCCGGCTGCATGGCGACCGTCCGCCGCGAATGGCGTGGCGTGGGCGACACCGCCTATGATTTTTATGAGTGGTGCCGCATGTGGGGCATGTTCCTCACGACGTTCGGCAAGGATCTGATCCCGGCGATGAACGCGACACTCTACTACCGCTGGATGATCTCCTATTTCTGCGCCCACTCGTTCATGGACAAGAACACGCTCGGCCAGCGCGGCAGCGCGCTGCGCATGAGCCACCTGCTCATTTATGACATTTTCCGCTACGTCGCGGAGAATCTCGTGTTCCTTGCCAAGTGCGACGAAAAGAACGGCAATGCCACGGAGCTGAACAAGAAGGTCGTGCTCTTCGACGAGATGACCATGGGCCAGATCATGGCGGGCTTCCCCGACCTGCTGGGCATCCCGTATCAGCTGCTGCCGGTGTTCCTCGTCTCCGAGGTCGACCAGCTCACCTGCGTGCCGTACATCGACGCGGTGGAGAGCTTCGGGCTTCCCTCCGACACCTGCCCGGTGCCGTCGAGTGAGTGCGGCGCCATCGTCCTCGACGCCCTGCCGCACATGGGCTCCTGCTTCATCTCGAGCTCCATGCCCTGCGACGGCTCCACCATGGCATCGTCCTACATGGCGCGGCGCTTTCCCGATCTGCCGGTGTTCCACCTGACCTTCCCCGTGCGCTATGAGTACGAGGAGACCGTCGAGGACGCGGCGGAGGACATCAAGCACTGCATCAAGTTCATCGAGGAGACCACCGGCGCGAAGTGGAACTGGGACGCGTATTTCAAGCAGATGAAGCGCTTCAACCTTGAAACCCAGTACGAGCTGCAAAAATGGGAGGTCAACCAGACCCCGTACCCGCAGCTCATCGGCCCGTGCTACGAGCTGTTCCGCAAGTGGAACTACGAGATGGACGGCGGCGCCGATCCGCGCGTGATCAAGACCTTCGAGAAGGTCAACAAGATCATGCTCGAGGCGTACGAAAAGCGCGAGGAGGCGTGGCGCGGCAAGATGAAGTACCGCGCGATCGTCTGGTCGTGCCCGGCGCACTACTACGCGAACCTCACCAACTGGATCGCCAACTGCTGGGGCGTGGACGTGCTGGTGGAGATGGAGAGTCTGAACTTCACCCGCCCGCTGGAAACCGAGGACAAGGAGCTGGCACTCCAGGACCTCGCCCGCCTCTACGAGCGCATGGTCATGCGCCGTCACACCAACGGCGGCTATCACAACGTCGTCAACGAGCTGTGGCGTCAGTGTGAGATCTGGAAGGTCGACATGATCCTCATGTATCAGAACGTCGCGTGCAAGAATATGGCGACGCTGCAGGGCCTCCTCGACGAGCAGGCGCGGCAGAAGGACTACAAGATGGTCTGGATCGAGCACGATCTGATGGATCCGCGCACCGTGTCCCGCCGCGCCATGCGTGACAAGATCAACGAGTTCATGTACACGGTCATGGGCGCGACGCCCATCGACGAATCTCTCGTTGATTTTGAAGACGATGCAACGTGGTAAATAAACAATTAAACAAAAATAAATTTGGGGGAAAATAAACTATGAAATACTTCGGCGGCTGCGACGTAGGCTCCACGTACACCAAGGCGGTCATTCTAGACGAAACCGGCAAGATCGTTGCCGACACCACCATCCGCTCCAAGATCAACTCCGAGATCAGCGCGACGCTGGCGATGGAGGAGGTCTGCAAGGCAGCGGGCCTCAAGGATTCCAAGGATCTGGAATATTTGATCGGCACTGGCTACGGCCGCAACAAGGTGCCGTTCGCGGACGAGAACATCTCGGAAATCTCCTGCCACGCCATGGGCGTGCACGTCACCAATCCCGACGTCAAGGCGATCATTGACATCGGCGGCCAGGACGTCAAGGGCATCAGCATCGACGCCGACGGCACGGTGAAAAACTTCGCCATGAACGACAAGTGCGCCGCCGGTACGGGCCGCTTCTACGAGGCGATGGCGCGCTCGTTCGAGATGACGCTGCCCGAGTTCTCGAAACTCTCTCTCGGCGCGAAGAACGTCATTCCCATCACCGCGCAGTGCACGGTGTTTGCCGAGTCCGAGGTCAT
>CAMJGU010000113.1 GCA_946405325.1 uncultured Clostridia bacterium
TTGCTCTCAAACGGCTCGGTCTCCCGGAAGAGCATCGTGATGCACCAGATGCCCGCGAGACCCACAAGCGTGTAGATCACGCGGCTGATGGTGCCGGTCTGCCCGCCGAAGAGGAACGCCACGGCGTCGAACCCGAACAGGCCGATGCTGCCCCAGTTCAGCGCGCCGATGATGGAGAGCGTCAGCGCAAGCTTATCAATGAACATGAGAATATCCTCCTTCTTTCGCTGGGTCGTGTGTCAGTATGTGTAGCTGCCAAAGTTTTATGCGCCCAAAAAAATTTTTAGAAATTTTTGCCAAATCCGTTGCGTTCGCGGCGGGCGCATAGTATAATCGGTGTGTCTGAAACCATACCGTTTGCACGAATGGAGGAAACGTGATGAACGAGAAGTTTGAAAAGCTCGGTTTTTATCCCGCGGACATTCTGCTGCCCAAGGACGTGGACATGGGCAAGTGGGCGGTGGTCGCCTGCGACCAGTTCACCTCGGAGCCGGAGTATTGGCAGCGGGTGGAGCAGAACGTCGGCGGCGCGCCGTCCACGCTGCGCCTGATCCTGCCGGAGGCGGAGCTGAAGGCGCCCGACGTGGAGGACAAGATCGGGAAGATCAACGCCGCCATGGACGATTATTTGAAGCGCGACCTGTTCAAGACGCTGAAAGAGTCGTTGGTCTACGTCGAGCGCGAGCAGTCCGACGGCAAGATCCGCCACGGCCTTGTCGGCATGGTGGACCTCGACGCCTACGACTTTACCCCCGGCAGCGGCGCGCTGATCCGCGCCACCGAGGGCACGGTGCTCGAGCGCATCCCGCCGCGCGCCAAGGTGCGCCGCAACGCGCCCATCGAGCTGCCGCACGTTATGCTGCTCATCGACGATCCGGACAAGACCGTCATCGAGCCGCTGACCGCAAGCGCCGACGGCATGGAAAAGCTCTACGACTTCGACCTCATGGAAAACGGCGGGCACATCAAGGGCTATAAGCTCTCCAACGCGCAGATCGACGCGGTCGCGGACGCGCTCGCGGGGCTTTGCACCGACGAGGTGATGCGCAAGAAGTACGGCGTTTCCGGCGTCGCGCCGCTGCTGTTCGCCGTCGGCGACGGCAACCACTCGCTCGCCACCGCCAAGGCGTGCTATGAGGAGCAGAAGGGCAGCAATCCGCTCGCGAAGTACGCGCTGGTGGAGGTCGTGAACAACCACGACGACGCGCTGCAATTCGAGCCGATCCACCGCGTGCTCTTCGGCGTCGATCCCAAGACCTTCCTCGCCGAGTTCAAGGCGTTTTATCCCAACGCCCACGAGGGCAAGGGCGAGGGCCACACCATCGAGATCGTCTGCGAGGCGTTCAGCGGCTGCTGGACGGTGCCCGATCCCAAGGTGCAGCTCGCGGTCGGCACGCTGCAGGCATTCCTCGACGAGTATATCAAGAAGCACGGCGGTGAGGTGGACTACATCCACGGCGACGACGTGACCCGCCAGCTCGGCGCAAAGCCCGGCAACATGGGCTTCCTGCTGCCCGCCATGGGCAAGGAGCAGCTGTTCAAGACCGTCATGAAGGACGGCGTGCTGCCGCGCAAGACCTTCTCCATGGGCCACGCGCAGGATAAGCGCTACTACATCGAGGCGCGGAAGATCCGATGACGAGCATCACGCTGCCCGCTTACGCGAAGCTGAACCTGACGCTGGACATTCTCCGCCGCCGGGAGGACGGCTACCACGACCTGCAAATGGTCATGCAGACCGTGTCGCTCCACGACGACGTGACCGTGACGCTTACCGGCGGCGACGGCATTTCTTGCCGCTGCGGGGAGATCCCCGGCGACGAGACGAATCTCGCCGTCAAGGCGGCGCGCGCGTTCTTCGCGGAAAACGGCGTCGAGCCGCGCGCTCTGGATATCGACATCGTCAAGCGCATCCCCGCGCAGGCGGGCATGGCGGGGGGGAGCAGCGACGCCGCGGCGACGCTCCGCGCGCTGCGAAAGCTCCTGAAGCCCGAGCTTTTGGGCGACGAGCTGGAGCGCATCGCGGCGACGGTCGGCAGCGACGTGCCCTACTGCGTCCGCGGCGGCACGGCGCTGGCGGAGGGCCGGGGCGAACGGCTCACGACGCTGCGCGACGCGCCGAGGCTCCACGCGGTGCTGTGCAAGCCGGACTTCGCCATCTCCACGCCGATGCTCTTCTCCCGCGTGAAGGTCTCGGAGCTGTGGAGCCGCCCGGACACGGCGGGGATGCTCGACGCCATCCACCACGGCGACGCCGAGGGCGTACTCAACCGGGTCAAGAACGTCTTTGAAACGGTATTGCCGAAGGAATATGCGGAAGTGTTCGACATCAAGGAACGCTTCCTGCGCCTCGGCGCGGAGGCGACGGCGATGACCGGCTCGGGGCCGACGGTGTTCGGCCTGTACCGCGACGAAGCGGCGGCACAGGCGGCGTACGCGGCGCTGCAAGCTGACTACGCGCAGACGTTTTTGACGCAATTTGTTTGAAAAACAAGCAAACCGTCCATACTGGAAGTAACATTTCAGGATGGACGGTGTTTTTATGCGCAAATGGGAGCTTTCGCTGATGTTCGCCGTGGCGTTCACGTTGGTCTGGTGCGCGGTGTCGCCGCGCTTCACGCCGATGTGGTGGACGACGGCGTTCGCGCCGCTGTGCGACGGTATTTTGTCCGCCGAGGGAACGGGGGAGATCGTGCTGCGCTCCAAATTTTGGGAGCTGGTGCAGAATTGCCGGTTTTGAATCCGCTTTTCGTTGCCTTGGCGATAAAACCGTGTTAAACTGAACGGGAAATCAACAGAAGGGGGGCGCGACGATGCTGCATCTGCTGATGGGGCGCGCGCGGACGGGCAAATCCGCGCGCGTGCTGCGGGAGATCGAGCGCGCGGGGCGCGAGACGCCGGATCGCCGCCAGATCTTATTGGTGCCGGAGCATGCCTCCCACGTCGCGGAGGTGGACGTCTGCCGCGCCTGCGGCGACACCGCGAGCCGCCACGCCGAGGTGCTGACGTTCAAGCTGCTCGCCTCGCGCGTGCTGTCCATCGTGGGCGGCAGCGCGGACGTGACGCTGGACGCGGGCGGCAAGCTGCTGACGCTCCAGCGCGCGCTGCAGGAGCTCGCGCCGGTGCTGAAGGTCTACTGCAAGCCGTCGCGCCGCAGCGCGTTTTTGAAGGGGCTGCTGGACGTGATGGAGGAGCTGATCGCCTACGCCGTGGAGCCGGAACGGCTTGCGGACACGGCGGCGGAGATCCCCGGCGAGACCGGCGACAAGCTGCGGGACATCGCGCTCCTCTACGGCGTCTACCTTGCGAAGCTCCACGCGGACGGGCGCGACGCCCGCGACCGGCTGGAAAAGCTGGAGGAGCATCTGGAGGAATCCCATTACATAGACGGAAAAGACCTGTATTTAGACGGGTTTTCCTACTTTACGGGGCGCGAAATTCGCATCCTGCGTATTTTGCTGCGCCGCGCGCGGAGCGTCACGGTGACCCTGCTCGGCGACGACAGCGAGCTGTTCCGCGAGAGCCTGCGCGTGCGGGAGCAGCTCGTGCGCGAGGCGAAGGACGCGGGCGTGCCCTGCGAGATCGAGCATTTGCAGCCCAAAGAGGTGGACAGCGCGCTGTCCCACGTGGAGCGGCATTTCTTCGGCGAGCGCGCGGTCTGGGAGGGGGCGTGCGGCGCGATCCGCATCCTCGAAGCCCCCAACGCCTATGCCGAGGTGGAGAACGCCGCGGCGGAGATCCTGCGCCTTGTGCGCGAGGACGGCTTCCGGTTCCGTGACGTCACCCTCACGGCGCGGAACCTGTCCGCCTACGAAACCACGGTGGAGACCGTGTTTGCCCGTTATG
>CAMJGU010000114.1 GCA_946405325.1 uncultured Clostridia bacterium
GAGGGCATCGACTGCTACGCCCTGCCCAGCCTGTCCGAAAACCACATCTGGACGGTGGCGACGCTGGACGGCGTCCAGTACCACATCGATACCACCTGGGGCGATCAGAGCGGCCGGACGGATCTCAAGTATTTCGCGATGACCGCCGCGCAGTCCTACGCCGCACATCCATGGTAAAAGAAAACCTCTGAGGCTCACGCCTCAGAGGTTTTTCGTTCCAAGAAGAGAAGATTGGTCAGCAGCGCGCCCTGGCGTCGCATATAGTCCGCATACGCCCGGCGCTCCAGATACAGCCGCTGACCCCACGACGACACCTCCATCCGCTCGTCGTCCAGCGCGATCACCGTGAGGAAGTGCCCCTTCGTGCGCCCGGCTTCGGCATAGCCCGCCTCCGTTTTGCGGTACAGCGGCAGGCGCTCGTCCCTCCAGACGCGGGGAAAGTTCGGGCCGATGGAGATGATCGCGGGCAGATCGCTTTTGAGCTGCGTCTCCAACCGCGCCCAAAACTTCGCGCCCGAGGCGCTCCACCCCGCCCGCGCGTCCACACCCAGCCGCCGCGCACAGAGATTGAAGCCCATGGCAAGGCGCACGCCGTCGATGCCGCGGCGCGGGACCAGCGGGAAATACCTCCGCAGCGCGGCAACGTGGGTGAAGTATTCCTCCCGCGTCAGCTCCGCTTGCCCGGACAGATACAGAAGCACGTCCGCGCAGGCGATGACGCCGCAGCCGCAGAGCCGGAAGTTTTCGTCCGGGAACCAGTTCTGGCTCCCGCCGCAGGAGAGCGACGCCCCTGTCCGGATCGCCGGATAGGGGCGTTTGAGTTCAGTTCGCACGGCGCAGCACCGCCTCCGCCGAGAGCGCGGGGTTGATGGTCGCCTCGCACTCGATGGTGATGGCGGCCGCCGCCGCGCCCAGCGCCGCCGTGCGGGAGAGGTTTTCACCCCGCACATACGACCACGCGAGCGCCGCCATCAGCGCGTCCCCCGCGCCGGTGGTGCTGACGACCTCCGCCTCGGGCGCGGGCTCCCAGACCGTCTCATCCTCCGCCGCGGCGAGGAAGCCCTCCTTGCCGAGCGACACCACCACCCGCTTCACGCCCAGATCGATGAGCTTGCGTGCCGCACGGCGCGCGCTGTTGCGATCGACCACCGGCACGCCGGAGAGCAGCTCCGCCTCGTGTCCGTTGGGCTTGAGGGTGTGGATCTTCGGCAGGATCGGCAGCAGCTTTTCCGCCTTGGCGGTGGACACCGGATCGACGAACAGCGGCACCGTCAAATGCCCGGCAAGGTACGCGATCGACTCCGCGGGCAGGTTGGTGTCCGCCACCACCAGCGCCGCGGCGTTGAGCGCGTCGAGGTTCCGCGCGAAGTAGTCCGGCGTCAGCTTCTCGCAGATCGCCATGTCCGACACCGCGAGCGTCATGTCGCCGCGCTCGTCGGCGATGAACACATAGGTCGAGGTGCGCATGTCGTCCACGTGCAGGGCGTGGCTCAGCCCGATGCCCAGCTCCGCGCAGGACTCCGCCATCGCGCGGGCGTAGCCGTCGCCGCCCAGCGCGGTGAACAGCTCCACCTCCGCGCCGAGCAGGCGCAGGTCGTGGGCGATGTTGCGCCCCACGCCGCCGAGACTGGTTTTGACGTGGCCGGGGTTGGAATCCTTGGTTTTCAGCTTCTGGGACGGAAACGCGCCGATGTCGACGTTCACGCCGCCCGCCACCGCGATATAGCTCATAGGCTCACCTTCTTTCGCTATATTCTACAACAAAACCGCGCATAGCGCAAGTGTGCGTTGACAAGGGCGCGCCAGCGTGATAAAGTGAAGCGGATTTTGGCAAAAGGGGGCGTCAGCGTGGCAAAACAGGGGGCAAAGGTCGTAAAAGAGGCGTTTTTGCGCTCCGTTCCGGTCATGGCGGGCTACATCGTGCTGGGCATCGGGTTCGGCATTTTATTGCGGGACGCGGGATACGGCGTCGCGTGGGCGTTCGCCATGAGCCTGCTCATCTACGCCGGCTCCATGCAGTTCGTGGGCGTCGGGCTGCTCGCCGGCGGCGCGTCGCTGCTCACCGCCGCGCTCACCACGGTCATGGTCAACGCGCGGCACCTGTTCTACAGCATCTCCATGATCGAGCGCTATCAGCACGCGAAGTACAAGCCCTACCTCATCTTCGCGCTGACGGACGAGACGTACTCCATCCTCTCCGACGGCAAAACGCCGGAGGGCACCGACCCAGACCGCTACCGGCTGCTGGTCTCGGCGTTCGACCACTGCTGGTGGGTGGCGGGCAGCGTGCTGGGAAGCGTGCTCGGCAGCGTGATCCCGTTCTCCACGCGGGGCATCGAGTTCTCCATGACCGCGCTGTTCCTCGCGTCGTTCACCGAACAGTGGCTCACGACCCGCAACCACGTCCCCGCGCTGACGGGGCTGCTGTCCACGCTCGCGTGCCTGCTCGTGTTCGGGCCGGATCGCTTCCTCATTCCCGCGATGCTGCTCATCACGCTCATCCTCACGCTGCTGCGCGGGCGGATGCACCCGCGGAAGGAGGCGGCACAATGAACCTCGGACATTCCGCGGCGCTGGTCGCGGTCATGGCGGCGGTGACGATCCTGCTGCGGTTCCTGCCGTTTTTGATCTTCCGCGCCGACCGTCCCATCCCGCCGTACATCGTCTATCTCGGCCATGTGCTGCCTCCGGCGATCATCGGTATGTTGGTGGTCTACTGTCTCAAGGATACCGCCGTCGCCGCCGCGCCCCACGGGCTTCCCGAACTGATCGCGGCGCTGAGCGTCGTTGCCCTGCAGGTCTGGAAGCGCAGCTCGCTCGTCAGCATCCTGTCCGGCACGGTGATCTACATGCTGCTGGTGCAGCTGGTATTCTAACGCAAAAAAGAAGCGCCTTACGGCGCTTCTTTTATCATTTACGGGTCCATCGCTTCGAGATACTGCTTGCGTGCCGAGCGCAGCGCGTACAGTGCCACGACCCAGGTCCAGATCTCCACGACGCTCAGCGGCAGCATGCCGCGCTGATAGAGCGCCGCTGGCATGTCCGCGATCGCGTGGAGCGCGATGGCAAACGGGAACCACGTCCACTGCCGCTTGTCCCGCACGGCGAGTAACACAAAGATCGACAGCGCGATGTGCAGGAGCATCGCCGCGCCGCGCTCGACCATCGCGAGCAATACCGTACCGGGCGTGAGCTGCCCCAGCGCCGCGATATACGTGGACAGCGCCTCCGCGCTGCCGCCCATCATGGCCAGTGCGGCGGGCTGGTTGCCGTGGCGCAGGTAGAGCGCGATAACGATCATCGTCGCATAGGCCGTGCCCAGCGTCAGCATCGCCTCGATCCCGCCGTGGCCGATGCCGTAGGTCACCGCCGTGTCGCGCTCGGGATAGCGGCGCTTACCGATCAGCCAGCGGAACGCGACGTAGCGCCCCGTCTCCTCAAAGAGGCCCGCAGCGAGCCCGCTGTAGAGCATATAGAGGTAGGGGTTCGCGTTGATCGCGCGGGAAACCGCGTTGTCGCCAAAGACGCAGACCTGATGCAGCAGCGTTTCGAGCACCACCGCGAACACGACGAACACCGCCGCGCCGACGAAGAACGGCAGCAGCTTTGCCTTGCGCGTTTTGCGCCACCAGACGAGCAGGCTGATCGGCAGCGCAAAGGCGAACACCGCGCCGATGACGAGCCAGACGAGCGTCGCGGTCGTGACCATAGGCCAGCCCTCCTTTTCAGATGGCAAATCAGATGGCGAAATTGCCGTTGACGAACACCGGGATCTCCTTCCCGTCGTGGGTCGTGCCGACGATGGAGAG
>CAMJGU010000115.1 GCA_946405325.1 uncultured Clostridia bacterium
AGGAAGCTCAGGCCCTTCTCCATACGCTGCTTGTAGCACTCCGCGCGGAGCATGTTGTTGACGGAGAAGCACGCGCCCACCTCGCGCAGCAGCTCGATGTAGTTGAGGTCCATCAGCCAGTCGGCGTTGTTGAGCATCATCGCCTTTCCGGGGCCGAACTCGATGAACTTCTCCATCTGGCGCTTGAAGCACTCGGCGTTGTGGTTGATGTCCTCCTTGGTGAGCATCTTGCGCATATCCGTGCGGCCCGAGGGGTCGCCGATCATGGTGGTGCCGCCGCCGATGAGGGCGATGGGCTTGTTGCCCGCCATCTGCAGGCGCTTCATCAGGCACAGCGCCATGAAGTGGCCGACGTGCAGGCTGTCCGCCGTGCAGTCAAAGCCGATGTAAAAGGTTGCCTTGCCGTTGTTGACCAGCTCGCGGATCTCGTCCTCGTCCGTCACCTGGGCGATGAGGCCGCGCGCTTTGAGTTCTTCGTAAATCTGCATGGGTGTTATCTCCTTTGTGGATGTTTATTGGATCGTCTCCGCCAGCTTGCAGAGACCGTTTTTCAGCAGTTCGATCTTTTCCGGATCGACGTCCGCCGTCTTTGCCGGACGCACGATCCTGCCGAAGCCCCGCAGCTTCTCGCAGGCGCAGATCGCGAACGAGTGGCGGAACGCCCGGTTGTCCGAGGGGTAGTAGATGAGACCGTCGGTTTTGAGGAACGTGGTGGTGTGCTCGCCGTTTTCAAAGCTGTCTAAAATCGCGTCCAGCACCTCGCCGTCCCAGCGGCTGTACTTGCTCGGCAGGATCAGCAGCTCGCCGCCTTCGGCGACGCAGTTTACGTTGATGACGGTCTTTTCCTTGGCGGAGGGATACCGCGCGCGAAAGCCCTTCGCGCCGGAGAGGCCTCCGAAGCCGCCGTCGAGGAACGCGAACGCCACCTTGTCGCGGCAGCCCGGCGTCAGCGCGGCAGAGGTCTCCAGCAGCGCCGCGACGCCGGAGGTGTTGTCGTTGAGGTTCCGCGTCTCGCTGGGGCCGAAGCGCAGGTACAGCAGCGCCGTCACCATCAGAATGAGAAACAGCGGCAGCGTCAGGTACGGCGCGTTGAACGGGAACGTCAGCGCAAACGACAGCACAAAGCTGCCCAGCAGCGCCAGCACCGGCGTCAGCGCCAGATAGAGAAACGCCGTCAGCGGCCGCGTCGGCATATAGAACGGCGGCAGCAGCGTGCGCACGCCCGTATCGTAGTGCGCGACGAGGATCAGCTTCGCCTTGTCCGGATCGCCCACGACCACATTGGTCACATCCCCGCCGATGCGCAGCGCCGTCTCCCGGTGCTGGAGCTTCGGCTGATAGCCCTGCTCCCGCAGCGTCCCAACCAGCCAGAGTCGGAATTTTTCCTTTTCCGTCGGTTTGCGTCGAACGGGGAACTCCCGCGCCATGCGGTCGGCAAATCGGTTCATCGTTTGCCTCCCGCGAGCGTCTTTTTGAAGTCTTCCGCGCCGGTGAGCAGCTCCTCCGCGCCGCGGAGCATCGTCTCGCTGACGCTCTCGCCGCCGGTGAGCCGCGCCAGCTCCCTGGCGCGGCCGTCGCGGTCAAGCTCCTGCACGCGGGTATACGTGCGGCCGTTCTCCTCGCCCTTTTCGACGCAGAAGTGCGTGTCCGCCATCGCCGCGAGCTGCGGCAGATGCGTCACACAGAGCACCTGCTTTTCCCGGGAAACCTTGGCAAGCTTTTCCGCCACGCGCTGGGCGGCGCGGCCCGACACGCCGGTGTCGACCTCGTCGAACACCATGGTCATGACGCTCTCCTGCGCGGCAAAGACGTTCTTCATCGCCAGCATGATGCGCGCCAGCTCGCCGCCGGAGGCGATCTTGTGGATGGGTTTCAATTCCTCGCCCACGTTGGCGGACATCAGGAAGCGCACCACGTCCATGCCGGTCGCGTCCGGCTCCTGCTCGGCAAAGTCGATGGCGAAGCGCACCTTGGGCATGTCCAGCTCGGCAAGCTCGCGGGCGATCTCCGATTCCAGCGTCTTTGCCGCCGCCTTGCGCGCGTCGGACAGCTCCCGCGCCGCCTTGACGACGGCGGCCTTCTGCTCGTCCAGCTTCTTTTGCAGCTGCACGATCCGGTCGTCCGCGTACTCGATGCGGTCCAGCTCGTCCTTAGAGCGGTCGAGGAACGCGAGCATCTCCTCCACCGTGCCGCCGTATTTCTTTTTCAGTCGATAGAGCTGATCCAGCCGGCTCTCCGCCGCGTCCAGCTCCTGCGGGGAGAAGTCGAAGCCCTCCCGCTTGTCACGAATGGTCATGGCGAGGTCGTACGCCTCGCTATAGAGCGCCTCCAAGCGCTCGGAGAGGTCGATGAACTCGTCGCCCAGGCTCCGCAGGCCGTGGATCGCGTCGTGCGCCTGCTTGATGGCGGGCGCCGCGCCGCCGGATTCGTCCCCGCCGTTTAAGCAGTAGTCCGCCTCGGTGACGGCGGCGATGAACTTCTCGCCGTTGCGCAGGATGTTGCGCCGCGCCAGCAGCGCCTCCTCCTCGCCCTCTTTGAGCTCCGCGCGCTCCAGCTCCTCGATCTGGTGCCGGAGCGTGTCCACGCGCCGCGCTTTTTCCGCCTCGTCCATCCGCAGCGCGTCGATCTCGCGGCGGGTGGCGGACAGCGCGGCGTAGAGCTTGCCGTAGTCCTCCAGCCGCGCGTCCATGTGGCCGAAGCGGTCGAGATACAGCAAGTGCTGCGTCTCGTCCAGCAGCGCCGTACCGTCGTGCTGGCCGTGGATGTTCAGCAGCGCCGAGCCGATGGCCTTGAGCTGCGCCACGGTGATGGGCCGCCCGTTGGCGCGGCAGACGTTCTTCCCATCCGCCGACAGCTCCCGCGAGAGCAGCAGTGAGCCGTCGTCCTCCGGCGTGACGCCGTTTTCGGCAAGCGCCGGGATACCCGCATCCACACCGTCGAACGCGACGCTGACAAACGCCTTCGCCGCGCCGGTGCGGATCAGATCGCGGGACGTGCGCTGGCCCAGCACCGCGCCGAGCGAGTCGATCACGATGGATTTGCCCGCGCCGGTCTCACCGGTGAGCGCGTTGAAGCCGCGCTCAAACGCGATATCCGCCTGCTCGATCAGGGCAATATTCTCTATGTGCAGCAGTTGCAGCATGTTGATCCCTTACTTCTGAAACTTTTTTTGCATGGAAGCGATCTCGGCGCAGATCTCCGCGGCGCTCTCCGTATCCCGCATGACGATCATCACCGTATCGTCACCGGCAATGGAGCCCACCATCTGCGCAAGCTCCATGCCGTCGAACGCCGCGCCCGCCGCGCCGGCGAGACCGGGCATGGTCTTGAGCACGACGATGTTCTGCGCGTAGTCGACGCTTAAAATGCTCTCGCGCAGAATGGTCTGGAGCCGGTCGGCAAAGTTGAGCTTCGTCTTGCGCGCCGACACCGCGTAGCGGTAGCGGCCGCCGCCGGCGGGCTCCTTGATGAGGTGCAGCTGTTTGATGTCGCGGGAGATGGTCGCCTGCGTGCTGTTGATGCCGCGCTCGCGCAGCCGGTCGATCAGCTGCTCCTGCGTCTCAATGGGCTCCTCCGCAATGATGGCGAGGATCATTTCCTGTCTGTCATTCTTCATTTCCTGTCAATCCTCCCAGCATTTTTCTTTGTAATACTTCGCAAAAGCTTCTGTTTTCGAGTCGCACCAGTTTGGTGTCGTATCGGGAGCGGGTGATCTCCACCGAGTCGCCGTGGCGCAGCGAAAACGCGCGCCCGCCGTCCACCGACAGCACCACCGGCTTATAGCCCGTCGCCTCGGTCTGCACCGTGA
>CAMJGU010000116.1 GCA_946405325.1 uncultured Clostridia bacterium
AGCACCACGACGCGGCCCGCCCAGAGCATTTCCTTGTCGCTCGCCTTGTCCTTGCGGACGACGGGCTTATACACGTCGCTCGCGAACGCGGAGGCGGCGGCGAGGAGCTGGCTGTCCGCCGTGGACATGGACGCCGCCAGCACCGCGGAGAGCAGGATGCCGGAGATGATGCCGGGGAACAGGCGGCGCACCATGGTGATGAACACCAGTGAGCTGCCGTTGATGGCGTCGTCATAGCCGAGCATCAGGCGTCCGATGATGCCGACGAGGGTGGCGAACACAAGGATCAGGAGCGTCCACATGATGCCGATTTTCGCGGATTTCTTGAGGGACTTCTGGGACTCGAGCGACATGAAGCGGATGATGATGTGCGGCATACCGAAGTAGCCGATGCCCCAGCCGAGGCCGGAGATGATCTCCTGCCAGGTGCCAATGCTCCAATATCCGGCGGGCATCTCCGCCGCCGCGCCGGAGAGCGTCGCCGCGGCGAAGATCGGCGCGATCAGCAGCGCGCCGAGCATCAGCATGCCCTGGAAGAAGTCCGTCCAGCACACGGCGGAGAAGCCGCCGAGGAAGGTGTAGCTGATGATGACCACCGCCGCGAGGTACATCGCCGTCGTCTCGTTGATGCCGATGACCGTGTGGAACAGCGTACCGCACGCCTTGATGGAGCTGGCGGCGTAGATCGTGTACGCCACAAGGAAGATGATCGCGCAGATGATCTGCAACGCCTTGGACTTGGAGAGGAAGCGGTTCGTGAGGTACTGTGGGATCGTGATGGAGTCGTTCGCCACGATGGAGAAGCTGCGCAGCCGCGGCGCCTCAACGATCCAGCTGAGCGTGTAGCCGATGAACAGGCCGATGGGGATCCACAGCTGGCCGATGCCGAGGGCGTAGATCGAGGTCGGCAGCCCCATGAGCACCCACGCGCTCATGTCCGACGCACCGGCGGAGAGCGCCGAAACCCACGGACCCATCTGGCGGCCGCCGAGGAAGTAGGTCTTTTCGCCGCCGTTGCGCGTCTGAATGAAGAAATAGATGCCGACGCCCAGCATGAACAGCAGATAAATGACAAAGATAATGCTTTCGGAATTGAACATGATTTCCACCTCTTGTTTGTAGCTGACGCTGCGCAGTATAACACAAATAAAACTAGACGTAAATACAGAACATCGTACAGAATTTAGTCTGTACGATGTTCTGTATTGATTCAATCCATCCCTCTATTTATCGCATTTTTAACTAGACGATTTTTCGTTCTCTCGGAAGCCGTTCAAAAAAATCGGCATCATCCGTGCGGCGTAGACCGGCAGCGAGTACTCGCCGCCGCTGAGGCACCAGTCGTACATCAGCCCACGCTCGAACATGGCGTAAGCGCGGGAAACCTCGCCCACCGTGAAGTCGTCGCGGATCTCGCCCTTTTGCTGCCCCTCGGAGATGATGCGGCGCAGCAATTTATAATAGGTGCGGCTGCGATCGAGCAGGTGCCGCTCGCCGTGGGTCACCAGCTGCGAGGAAAAGAGCCGGGAGAGCAGGTCGATGGACACCGTGTTCTCGATGGTCTCGAACAGGGAGCGGTTGAGGTATTGCAGCAGGTCGATGCTGTTCTCCGGCAGGTCGGGGCGCTCCATCAGCAGCTCGTACTGCTCGTCGAAGAGCATCGAGAGCGACGAGAGCAACGCGTCCTTGCCGTCGAAGTAGTGGTAGAACGAACCCTTGGAGGTCTCGGACTCAAAGATGATGTCCTCCACCGTCGTGTCCTCGTAGCCCTGCTCGTAAAAGAGCTTCCACGCGGCATTGACGATCCGCGCCTTGGTGTTGCGGGAATTCTTCTTTCCCATAGCCGTCTCCTTCTGAAACAAAAAAGCGGCTGCGCCGCTTTTTGTGTTATCTGAGCTTTTTCTGCATCTGCTCCGGCGCCATGGCGAAGCGCATCGCCACTTCCGCCGTGACCTTGCCTGCCTTGTAGAGGCGCAGGATGGACTCGTCCATGCCGATCATACCCTCGGCGGAGCCGGTCTGGATGACCTGGTCGATCTGGTGGATGCGGCTGTCGCGCACCATGGTGCGCACCGCGTTGTTGAGGTGCATGATCTCGAACGCGGGGGCGATCCCGCCGTCCACCGTGGGCAGCAGCTGCTGGGAAATAACGGTCTTGAGCACCTGCGAGAGCTGCACGCGGATCTGCTGCTGCTGCGCGGGGGGGAACACGTCGATGATGCGGTCGATGGTGTTGACCGCGCCGACGGTGTGCAGCGTGGAGATGACCAAGTGGCCCGTCTCCGCCGCGGTCATGGCGGTCTGGATCGTGTCGAGGTCGCGCATCTCACCGAGCAGGATCACATCCGGTGCCTGACGGAGCGACGCGCGCAGCGCGGTGACGTAGCTCTGAGTGTCCATGTTCAGCTCGCGCTGGGACACGACGCCCATCTGGTTGCGGTGCAGGTACTCGATGGGATCCTCGATCGTAATGATGTGCGCGTTGCGGGTGCGGTTGATGGCGTCCACCACGCAGGCGAGCGTCGTGGACTTGCCGCTGCCCGCGGGACCGGTGACCAGCACCATGCCGCGGGTCATCTCCGCGACCTTCATAACCTCCGGCGAAATGCCCATCTGCTGCCAGTCGGGGATGCCGAACTTCACGACGCGGATGACCGACGCCAGCGAGCCGCGCTGCTGGAACACGTTCACGCGGAAACGCGCGAGACCGGGGACGGACACGGAGAAGTCGTCGTCCCACGCCGTCACCGTCTCCGGCAGCTCGCGGTGCGCCAGCTCATAGATCTCATGCACCAGCTTGCCGGAATCCTCCGGCATCAGGCGTTCGTCCGTGATCGTGCGGATCTCGCCGCCGCGCTTCATGGAGATCGGCTTGCCCGCGATCAGGAAAATATCCGCCGCGTCCTCTTGTACCGCGCGTTCCAGATAGGTCTTGATGTCCTCCATCAGAAATCACCGTCCCAAATATCAATAGAATCGTTGGTCTCCCAGTCGCCGGCATACGCCGTGCTCCAGGAGAGAATGTCGTAGGTGCCGTCCAGATTCAGCCGCATACGGACGGAAAGCTCCTGCTCGCCGCCCGCGGGTACGCGGAAGGAATAGAGCACGCTGTCATCCTCCCAGTTCATCTCCTGCGTGACCTCCGCGTCGGCGGGCGGCTCCTCGCCCCGCGCCAATGCCGCGACGATGCGCGTCGCCTCCGCGTCCGCGGCGTAGTACGCCGCCGCGCGCTCCGCACCCAGCTCCGCGAGCTGCCGCTCGCGGTCGGCGGTCACATAGGTCAGCGTCGCGAACACCACAAGGCACAGCACGCAGAAGATCATCACCAGCGACACCGCGCCGGACACGCTTCCCCCGCGCCTCATGGCGTCACCTCCAACGCGGCAAGATCGTTCCAGTTGAGCAGCGCCTCACCACCGTTCTCCCTGCGCACCACGCGCAGCGTCGCTGCCGCATAGCCGTCTGCCGCCACAGGTTCCATCATGGCAAAAAAAGCTGCCTCGGAAGCACTGGCTGTCTGTTCCCAGTTCCTGTCAAAGCCAATCACCAGCGTATCCTGTTCCACCGTACCGCCGCACAGCTCCGCTGTTTTCTTAAAATCGCCGCCGCTCGCCTTCCAGCACTCGACGACGTTGCGCGCCTCGGTGACGGCGCGCGTCAGGTCGGCGCTCTCGCGGCTCATGACCTCCGCGCGCACGAACAATCCGACGCAGACCGCCGCGCAGAGCGTGAACACGCCCACCGCGATCAGCAGCTCGATCATAAACAATCCCGACCGCGTGGGCCGGATGCGTTCTTCCC
>CAMJGU010000117.1 GCA_946405325.1 uncultured Clostridia bacterium
TAGTTGAAGCCGGCGCAGGCGGCGGCGTGATAGCGCTCCCGCAGCCGGTCGCACCACCGAAGCCGCGATTGCGGCGGCAGCACCACCGTCACGTCGTAGATGCCGCCAGTGATGAGATAGTACGCCGATTGCAGGGTTTTGACCCGCGCCGCCGCCTCTCCGGCAAGGCTCCGCATCAGACGGCAGCCCTCCCGCGATGGCGCGTGCGCCGCCAGATAGCGGTAGGTCTGCGCGTCCGCCAGCTCGTCGCGGAGAAAGCCCCGCAGCACCTCTATCTCGCCCTGCGCAGCGTCGCCCATACAGCAGGGGTCTTTCGTTGCCCCGGGCAGCGACAGTCTCGCGTCCCCCGCTCCCTGCCGCGCCGCGCGCACCTCGGGATAGGGGTTCAGCTCCGGCGACACCCGCTGCCAAAGCCGGTCACATTCACGATAGTCCATTTCCATAAGCTTTCCTCCCGCACTTTTGCCAATTTCTTCTCCATTCTATGCCGGGAGCATTGATTTTTTCCGGAAACCTTGCTATATTAAGAAAAGCGACCAATCATATAGGTATTACTTCCGAAAAGGAGCTTATCCATGCTGGAACTCAAGCACATTTCCTATCAGGTTTCCGACGCCGGGGTGGAGCAGACGATCTTGAACGACGTCTCCGTCACCATTCCCGACGGCGAGCTGGTGGTATTCACCGGCCCCAACGGCGGCGGCAAGACGACGCTCGCCAAGATCATCATGGGTCTTGTCACGCCCACCGGCGGCGAGATCATTTACAACGGCAAGGACATCACCAGCCTCGACATCACCGAGCGCGCCCGCCTCGGCATCAGCTACGGCTTTCAGCAGCCGCCGCGCTTCAAGGGCATCACCGTCCGCGACCTGCTGACCATCGCCTCCGGCGACGACAAGCTGTCCAAGGACAAGTGCTGCCGCTATCTCACGCAGGTGGGGCTGTGCGCCAACGACTACCTCGACCGCGAGGTGGACACGTCGCTCTCCGGCGGTGAGGTCAAGCGCATCGAGATTGCGTCCCTGCTCGCCCGTGGCAGCGAGTTCATGATCTTCGATGAGCCGGAGGCGGGCATCGACCTGTGGAGCTTCGCGCGGCTGACCGAGACCTTCGAGGACATTCACCGCACTCACAGCGCCACCATGATCATCATTTCCCATCAGGAGCGCATCATCCGCCTCGCGGACGAGATCATCGTGGTCGGCGGCGGCGAGCTGCGCTATCGCGGCAGCGCCGAGGAGGTGTTCCCCATGATCATGGCGGACACCATGGGCTCCTGCCCCGTACTCACCCGAAAGGAGGCGGCGAAATGATCACCGAAATCGACCAGCGCTTATTGGAGAAGATCGCCGACCTCACCGGCAAGCCTGTGGGCGCGCTGAACATCCGCAAGGACGGCGGCTGCGAGGCGCGGCAGAGCACCGAGCACATCAAGATCGATGCCCGCACCGACGGCAAACAGGGCATCGACATTCACATTCTCGACGGCACGAAGGGCGAAAAGTGCTATATCCCCGTCGTCATCAGCAAGAGCGACTACGCCGAGATGGTGTACAATGATTTCTATGTCGGCGAGAACTGCGACGTGGACATCGTCGCGGGCTGCGGCATCCACAACTCCGGCTGCGACGAGGCACGGCACGACGGCGTGCACACCTTCCACATCGGCAAGAACTCCCACGTCCGCTACGCCGAGAAGCACTACGGCGAGGGCGACGGCACCGGCACCAACATCATGAATCCCCAGACCGTCGTGTATCTCGACGAGGGCGCGACCATCACGATGGAGACCGTGCAGATCCGCGGCATCGACTCCACCAAGCGCTACACGAAGATCGTCTGCGGCAAGGGCGCCGAGGCGCTCATCACGGAGCGTCTGCTGACCCACGGCAAACAGCTCGCCGAGAGTGACATGGAGATCGTGCTCGACGGCGAGGATTCCCGCGGCCGCGTGATCTCCCGCTCCGTGGCGCAGGATGAGTCCAGGCAGATCTTCCGCCCCATCGTGGTCGGCAACGACAAGTGCTTCGGGCACGTCCAGTGCGACTCCATCATCATGGGCAGCGCGAAAATCGAGTCCGTCCCCGCCATCACGGCGAACAGCACCGAGGCGCAGCTCATCCACGAGGCCGCCATCGGCAAGATCGCCGGCGATCAGCTGCTGAAGCTCCAGACGCTGGGCCTCACCGAGGAAGAGGCCGAGGATCGCATTCTCAAGGGCTTCCTCGCGTAACAGCAAAATCTTTTGCCGCTTCTGTATCAAACGGCACACAGTTCTGTGTGGAGGTTTGGTATATGAAGCGGCAAATCGTTTTTTGGGCGGAGCTCGCCTACGTCCTCGGCATCCTCACGCTGGCGCTGGGCACGGCGCTGATGGAGCGCGCGGACTTTGGCGTGTCCATGGTCGTCGCTCCGGCGTACCTGCTGCACCTCAAAGTCTCGCAGTTTTATCCGTTTTTCACCTTCGGCACGGCGGAATACTGCTTGCAGGCGGCGCTGCTGATCGTCCTGTGCCTCGCGCTGCGGCGGTTCAAGGTTTCATATCTCTTCTCCTTTGTCACCGCCGTGATCTACGGCTTCACGCTGGACGGCTGCATGGCGCTCATCGCGCTGATCCCGGGCAGCGGCTTCGCGTTCCGGCTGGCGTTTTACGTTCTGGGGCTGATCGTCTGCGCGATCGGCGTATCGCTGCTCTTCCACACCTACATCGCACCCGAGGTCTACGAGCTGTTCGTCAAGGAGGTCGCCGCGAAAAGCGGCGCGGAGATCCACAGGGTCAAAACCGTCTACGACTGTTGTAGCTGTGCGGTCGGCGTGGCGCTGTCGTTCGCGTTTTTCGGGCTGTGGCACTTCGAGGGCGTAAAGCTCGGCACCATCTTCTGCGCGCTCGTCAACGGCGCGACCATCGGCGTTTGCAGTCGGTTCTTGGAATCGCGGTTTGTGTTTGAAGACAAACTGGACCCACGAAAATACTTTGCATAAGAAAAACGCGGACTTGCGTCCGCGTTTTTCTTATTGCTTCGCCTCTTCGATTTTCGCGTCCGTGTCCTCGCGGATCGCCTGCCGCAGTGCGGTCAGGTACGGTGAAAACTCCACCTTGTCCCAAGCGTAGCTGCGGTTGAGATCGTATTCGTGATCTTCCCATGTCTTGATGTCGGACTCGTTGTGCTGAATGACCGCCTCAAGGCTGTCCATCGCCTTGTAGATCTTCGCCTCCAGCGTCTCCCGCGCCGCCATCTCGTCGTAGAGCGCGCGCAGCTCCGTACAGTACGGCTCCGGCAGGGAGTCCACCCATTGATAGAGCAGCCGCTCCTCCGTGTCCTCGTCCGCCTGCGTCTTGCGAAACGTGGGGATATCGCCGGTGAAGCACTCTCCGAGGTCATGGATGATGCACATGCGGATGACCTTGTCCATGTCCGCCTCGGGGAACTCGTCCTTGACGAGGTACGCCATCAGCGTGATGCGCCAGCTGTGCTCCGCGACGCTCTCGCGGCGTCCGCCGGAGGTGTAACAATGGCGCGGGGTATCCTTCAATCGCTCCGCGATATGGAGCGCGTCCAGCAATGCTCTCGGTTCCATGGCGATTCCTCCCCTATTTGATTTTACATATGCTCCACGATGTACCGCGCCGCGTAGACGCCGCTGGCGCTGGCGTGGGACAGCGAGTGCGTCACGCCGCTGCCGTCGCCGATGACAAACAGGCCCGGATGGCAGGTTTGCAGGTTTTCGTCCAGCGCGACCTCCATGTTGTAGAACTTGACCTCCACGCCGTAGAGCAGCGTGTCGTCGTTGG
>CAMJGU010000118.1 GCA_946405325.1 uncultured Clostridia bacterium
GCGCCCTTGTCCGGGCACAGCGGCAGGATCACCGCCTCGCTGAGGCGGCGCAGCGTCAGGTTGCGGGCGTAGCGCTCGCGGTACACCTGTTCAAGCGCGAGCATCACATCCCGCGCAGACTCGAGGCAGCAGCGCGAGAGCGCGAGCACCGCTTCCTCGCCGCACTCGTCGCGAAAGAGTGGCGCGGCATAGGGCAGAATGTGGTTGATGCCCGGAAGCAGACCCGGCACCGGCGCGTCCGCGCGGCGGACGGTATTGCCGCCGATGAACGGGTAGAGCGTGGATTCCACGAACCACTGGCGCAGCGTCGGCACGAAGTACGCGCCGTCCACCGGGCGGTTCTGCTGGCGCATCAAATCCTTGCCATGGCCGGAGAGCAGCCCGACGAACACCATGCGGATGTCCACGCCCTCGCGCCGCAGCAGCGGGTCGAGCGCGCGAATGCGCGTGCCGGGGTGCATCACGTCGTCCACCAGCATCACCGGGCGGTTGAAGGACTTGATCGTGCGAATCTGCCGCTGAATGGACGGGTAGTACGGGAACGCCTCGATGCGGCTGGTGCGAAGATCGGGCTCAAAGACCTTGTCGGTGTGGATGGTCTTGGTGACGGTGTTGGGCAGGATACGCCCGCGCAGCATTTTGCCGAACGGAACGCACATATACTCCCCCAGCGCCCGCGGCGTGGTGGGACGGTCGGAAACGCGGTTAAACGCGGTAATGCGCTCGAGCAGCCGCTGGTGGATCACGTCGGACGAGAGCGTCAGCACCAGCGAGCCGGGGTAGAGTCCCGCGAGCGCGGTTTGCAGCCGCGCGTGGCCGCGGGCGATGGCGGCGCGCACGCGCTCGTCGCTGCCAAGCGGCTCCTGAATCGTGGTCTCCAAATTGCGGATCAGCACCGTCGGCGCGCGCATATCCACCTCCCAGAGCGGGAGCGCGGCTTCGCAGCGCGTGAAGCTCTGCCGCGTCAGCAAATCGTCCTCCGCCTCGCCGTCGCGGGGCAGGCACAGGGCGTACACGCAGTCCTCGGCAAGGGAGCGGGCGATGACCTCGCTGAGCAGCAGCTGCGCGTCGTCGCCGCTCGCGTAAATGCCCGTGATGAGCAGCATCTTGCCGCCCGCACGCAGGCGCACGCGATCGGTCAGCGCCGCGTCGCGCAGCACGTCGAACAGCTCGCCCGCCGCGAGGTAGCGCCACGTCACAAAGCCTGTGCGCTTGTCGCCGTGTCGGAGCGCCAGCAGCTCGTCGCCGTCCGTCTCCGCGGCGGCGAGCGCGGGGTGCGTCATGCCGCCGTACGGCGCCGCCATCCAGTCAAAGCCGATGTCCGAGGGCGTCAGCAGCGGCTTATCCTGACTGTCGCGCAGGTACAGGCCGTTCTGATAGATGAAATCCTGAATGACCGGATCGATGAAGGGGGAAATATCCCGGTTCTGATCCACGTTTTCGCGGATGCGGGTGGAGCTGATGTCCTCCAGCTCCGGCGGGAGCCGCAGCTCCATCACGTCGCCGGTGAGGCGCAGTGTCTCTTTGTCCGGCAGCCGCGGCTGATCCGGGCGGGAGAACACGATGTGGTTGAGCGAGTGCACCGAGTACGGCTCCGGCTCCCGGCGGTACGCCGAAGCGCCCGCGATGACGTCCGCCCCCACCACGAGGTAGAGCCGCTGCGCCGGGAAGATCTCTCGCAGGCGCTTCAAATCCGCGGGATTTGCGATGTTCACCGGCACATCGTTCGGGAACAGATGGACATGGAAATCCCCCGCCACGGACATATTGATGATCTGGCGGCGGATGAGGTGCGGCTGCGGCTTCTTCGACCACGAAAATTCGTCCACCGCGAGGTAGACCTCGAAGCCCATCTCGCGAATCGCGCGCACGATGCCCTTGTGGGAGAGCGTGAACGGGTCGAAGGTGCCGGGGAAAAACGCCACCTTGCGGGGCCGCTCAAAGCGGAACGCGCCGCGCTCGAGCTTGTGGAGCGTCAGGAAGCGGTCGATGCGCAGCAGCGCCGAGGCGCGGTAGAAGAACGTCAGCGCGTCGGCGTCCGGCGCGGTGTCGATGAGGTAGAGCAGCTTGCGGCAGCAGAGGGTGAACAGCCGCTCCCGCATCTCCATCTCGCCGCCGTCAAAGAGCTGCGCGATGACCAGCAGTGCCTCCTGCCGCACCGCCTCGCGGTAGTGGGCAAGGCCCTGCAATAAAAGCCCGATCAGCTCGTGCCAGCGCTCGGTATAGTGCGCCGTGGGCTCGACGAAGCGCCCGCGGTACTCCTCATAGTGGCGCAGCATGACGCCAATGGTGCGAAGCGCACCCGCCACGGCGCTGTCTGCGCCGGAGCCGAGAAGCGTCCGGAGCCAGAGCACCTGCTCGTCCAGCTCGCCGGGGTTGAGCAGCAGCACCGCGCGGCCCAGATAATCCGGAATGTACTTGGAGATGGCGTACTGCCCCAGCTCGATGCCCTTGCCCAGCTCGACGACCACCTCGTTGCGCTGCTCGCGCCGCAGCAGCGGCAGCACGTCCAGCAGCGCCGCGCCCGCGGCGTGGCGCACGACCACGCGCTCGGAGACCTTGATGAGGTTGGAGAAGTGCGTGCAGATGTGCAGGATGTTGTCCCGCCCGCTGCGCTCCGCCTGATCCCTTAATATGCCGACGCCCACGACCTTGTTGACCCACGGCGTCGCGGTTTTGAGGTTGTCGAGGAACACCTCGCCGGTGATATCGCGCTCAAATACGGCGCGGTAGGCGCCAACGTCCTCCCCCGCGCGGCGCAGGATGCGGTAGCGCAGAAACTGGAGCGTCAGTCCCTCGTCCGCCTCCCGTGCGGCGGCGGCCTCCGCGATGCGGCGCATCTGCGGGTGATCCTGCGCAAGCGGGCGCTGCGCCTCCCGCAAAAAGAGCAGCGCCGCGGTTTGCAGCCGCTCATCGCCCGAGAGCGCGAAGTGCGCCGCGAACTCGATGAGTCCGCCGCGCTTCGCCTCGTCGTAATACTGCGCGGGCAGGCTTTGGATGGCGTCGAGCAGCGTGAACGCGGTGTCCGCGTCCAGCGTCTCCGGATCGTGATAGTAGGTCAAAAGCGCGCCGACAAAGCGCGGCAGCGTCTCGCCGCGGCCATAGCGCAGCATGGCGTCCACCACGATCTTGAGCGTATAGCCGATGTGGGAACGCTGCTGCGCGGTGATCTTGTGGTCGGGGCGGATGATCTTGTCGAGATACTCCTCCCAGAGCGTGAACGGCACCTCCTCCGCCGGGTCGTCCGGCACGTCGTCCGGCAGGCGCTTGCGGTAGACGAGGTGGAACTTTGCGATGATCTGTCCGATCAGGCTCGCCGCCTGGCGGCGGATGTCGCCCTCGCGGTGGCTCAAAAGCTCATAGAGGAACGAGAGCGCCTGCGTCTTTTGCCGCGCGGAGAGATAGGTGCAGTATTCCTCGAAGATGTTGAGGTACACGCGCAACTGCGTCCAGTCGCGGCTGGAGCGGGCGGACTCGATGATGTTGCCGAACTTCTGCTCGCTGGAAAGCTGGTTCATCAGCCGAACGTGGTGCTCCATGGAGAGCAGCATCAGCCGTTCCACCGATTCCTCCGGCGTCATCAGCGCGGGGTCCTTGGTCGGCGCGGGCGGCTGCGGTGCGCCGGTGAGGGCAATGTCCGCGCCGAGCGACACCAGATAGCGTTCAAAGTCCTGCAGGCGGCTGTAGACCAGCTCGTAGCGGCGGCGCTTGGCGGCGTCCACGTTCTCGAGCTTGTTGAGGATCACGCCGAAGGCGTCGGCAAGCGAGAAGATCTGCGTGGCCTCGTTGCCCTCG
>CAMJGU010000119.1 GCA_946405325.1 uncultured Clostridia bacterium
CAACACCTGGATCGCGCCGGACTCCGGCGACACCTCCGGCTCCCGCCAGACGCTGGTCACCGGCGAGGCGGTGCGCCGCGCCTGCGAAAAGCTGGCGGAGGCGCTGCAAGGCAAGACTCTTGCCGACCTCAAGGGGCAGGAATTCTACGGCGAGTACCTCGCCGCCACCGATCCACTGGGCGCGGACAAGCCCAATCCCGTGTCCCACGTCGCCTACGGCTATGCGACGCAGCTGTGCATTCTCGATCGCGAAACCGGCAAGATCAAGCAGATGGTCGCCGCCCACGACGTGGGCAAGGCGGTCAACCCCCTCTCCTGCGAGGGGCAGATCGAGGGCGGCGTGGTCATGTCCATCGGCTACGCGCTCACCGAGCGCTACCCCATCGACGAGAACTGCAAGCCCACGGCGAAATACGGCACGCTGGGACTCTTCCGCGCGCCGGACGTGCCGCCGGTCAAGGCGATCGTCATCGACAAGCCGGGGCTGGATCTCGCAAACGGCGCCATCGGCATCGGCGAGATCACGTCCATCCCCACCGCGCCCGCCATCGCCGACGCCTACTATCGGCTGGACGGCGAGCGCCGGTTCAGTCTGCCGCTGGACAATACCCCGTATCAAAAGAAATAACGCGGTTCCCCGCGTTATTTCATCAAATCCCGAAGCGCTTCTCTGGTGTCCACGTCGATCAGCTCGCTTGGGTCGATCTCGCACAGCAGCAGGTCGTCCTCATGCCTGCGGATCACCGCGCTGCCGCCCACGTCGCCGGATAGGTTACATAACTCATCATAATAGTTCCGTGGAAATATACAGGGATTACCCCGTTTTCCGCTGTGTGACGCCCCGACGATGTGTCTCGGATAGTTGACATAATATTTAATCACCTGCTCTACGCTCTCGCGCCGCAGCAGCGGCTGATCGGAGACAAGGTACAAAATGGCGTTGCAGCGCTCACGCAGCGCCTCGGTGCCGAGGCGCACCGTATGGCTGAGTCCCCATTCGGGGTGCGGATTGCGCACAACGGCAAAGCCGCGCTCCTCCGCAAGGTGCTCCACCTCGTCGTACTGCGTGACCACGCAGACGGCGGCAAGTTTTTCCGTCGGCACGGCATCCAGCGCGCGCTCGATGAGCGTTTTGCCGCCCACCTCGGCGGCGAGCTTGTTCTCGCCGAAGCGCTCGGCGTTCCCCGCCGCCATCACCACACATCCGATGGCGTATTCCGTTTTGTTCGACATTTTCATCACCCACATTCGATTTTACAAATACAGTATGGGCAAGTCAACCCCGATTTATGAGAAGGAGGAGGGCAACCGCCATGAACAAGGTAGGCAGGAGCGAGATCCGCGTCGACGCCTTTGACAAGGCGAGCGGGCGGACCAAATACTACGAGGACCGTATGCCCGCGGACGCGCTCTACGTCCGCATCAAGCACGCGGAGATCGCCCACGGCTACGTCAAGCATGTGGACACCGCGGCGGCCGCTGCCATCCCCGGCGTCGTGAAGGTGCTGACCTGCTTCGACGTGCCGGAGATCGACTTCCCCACCGCCGGCCACCCGTGGTCGATGGACCCCGGGCATCAGGACGTCGCCGACCGGCGGCTGCTGAACCGCCACGTCCGCTACTGGGGCGACGACGTTGCCGTGGTCATCGCGGAGAACGAGGTCGCGGCAAATCAAGGCGTGCGCGCGCTGAAGGTGGAGTATGAGGAGCTGCCCTTCGTTCTCGACGTGCAGAAGGCGATGGAGCCCGGCGCGCCGCAGCTCCACGAGCGCTTCCCGAACAACATCTTAAAGCACACCGACATGAAAACGGGCGACTATCACGCCGCCATTCAGGAGCCCGGGCTGATCTGCGTCGACAAGTGGTACGACACCCCCACGGTGCAGCACTGCCACATCGAGAACTTCGGCTGCTTCGCCTATGAGGAAAACGGGCGCATCGTGGTCGTCTCCTCCACGCAGATCCCGCACATCATCCGCCGCGCCGTGGGTCAGGCGCTCGGCCGCCCGTGGGCGGATATCGAGATCATCAAGCCCTACATCGGCGGCGGCTTCGGCAACAAGCAGGACGTGCTGTATGAGCCGCTGTGCGCGTGGTGCACCACGCAGGTCGGCGGGCGCTGCGTCCGCGTCGACTGCTCCCGCGAGGAGACGTTCGTGAGCAACCGCGTGCGCCACGCCATTCGCTTCCACATCGTGTCGTGGCTGCGCAAGGACGGCACCATCGTCGCCCGCAAGGTGGAGTGCTTCTCCAATCAGGGCGCCTACGCCTCCCACGGCCACTCCATCGTGGCGAAGGCGATGGGCTCGTTCCCGCAGCACTATCCCTGTGACAACATGGAGTGCGACGCCTACACCGTGTTCACCAACCGCCCCGCGGCGGGCGCGATGCGTGGCTACGGCATGCCGCAGGCGAGCTTTGCCGACGAGGCGAACATTGAGGACTGCGCCAACGCCATCGGCATGGACTCCTACGAGTTCCGCAAGAAGAACGTCATGCCCCAGGGCTTCCACGACGCGTTCTCCGGCAACACGAACTACTATGACACCTACCGCGAGTGCATGGCAAAGGGCGCGGAGTACATCGACTTCGAGCGCAAAAAGAAGGAGTACGCGAACGACACCGGCGACATCCGCCGCGGCGTCGGGCTTGCGACCTTCTGGTACAACACGGCGGTTTACCCCATTTCGCTGGAAACGTCCTCCAACCGGATGCTGCTGAATCTCGACGGCACGGTAACCTTCCAGTGCGGCGAGACCGAGATCGGTCAGGGCGCGGACACGGCGTATGCCCAGATGGTAGCGGAGGCGGTGGGCCTCGCCAGCTACCGCGACGTGCGCGTGAAGTCCTGCCAGGACACCGACATCACGCCCACGGGCCTCGGCGCGTACGCCTCCCGCCAGACCTACGTCGCGGGCTTCTCCATCCGGCAGACCGCAGATATTCTCCGTGAGAAGATCTTGAAGTACGCCAACGAGGTCACCCGGCAGGCGGTGGGCTGCATGGACATCGTGGACGGCAACATCATCCGCAAGGAGGACGGCAAGATCCTCATGTCGCTCAAGGAGCTGGCGATGACCGCGCAGTATAACCCCGTCCACAGTGAGCACATCACCGCCGAGAGCACCTACACCATCCGCAACAACGCCTATTCCTTCGGCTGCACGTTTGCGGAGGTCGAGGTGGACATCCCGATGTGCAAGGTGACGCTCAAGAACATCGTCAATGTCCACGACTGCGGCAAGCTCATCAACCCCGCTCTCGCCGCGGGGCAGGTTCACGGCGGCATGTCCATGGGCATCGGCTACGGGCTGTCCGAACAGCTGATCTTCGACGAAAAGACCGGCAAGCCCCTCAACGGCAACCTGCTGGACTACAAGCTCTCCACCATTCTCGATCACCCGCACTTAGAGGCGGAGTTCATCGAGAATCCGGAGCCGACCTCGCCGTTCGGCACCAAGGCGCTGGGCGAGCCGCCGGTCTGCTCCTGCGCGCCGGCGATCCGCAACGCGATCCTCGACGCCACCGGCGTTGCCATCGACCACAACCCCATCAATCCCCACGTCCTGTTCGCGGAGTTCTCCAAGGCAGGGCTGATCCGGGACGACTGGCGAGAGGAGGAGAAGTAAGCGATGTATGACATGAAAGCGCTCTACGAGGCGCACAGCGTCGAGGACGCCGTCGCCCTGCGCATCGAGCATCCCGAGGCACAGATCATCGCCGGCGGCTCGGACGTGCTGGTGCAGATGCGCGAAGGCCGCCGCGCCGG
>CAMJGU010000120.1 GCA_946405325.1 uncultured Clostridia bacterium
TAGTTGCGGCCGAACTTGAGATCCGCCAGCTTGAAGAGGTGCTTGGCGGTGTCGGCAAGGGGAACGGCGTCGTCGACGGGAGTGGCGGCGACAGCCGCCTTTTTCGCGCCGGCGGCGGGGAACATCACGGTGGCGTCCTCGTCCAC
The DNA here is from genome assembly GCA_946405325.1 of uncultured Clostridia bacterium. Next base: position 147 of record CAMJGU010000120.1, read on the forward strand.
GGCGGCATGCTCCGCCGCGCTCTTTGCGGCGGGGAAGACCGTGGTGGCGGCGGTGTCCGCCGCGCGCTCCTGCTCATAGGAGGCGACGATCTTCTCGCTCAGCGCGGTGATGTCCGCGGCGGCGTCCTGCGCGGCGCGGGCTTCGCGGGTGGTCTGCTCCACCTGCTCCGGCGTGAGGTCGGGCAGGGTCTCGAGTGCACGCAGCTGATTCTCGCAGATCGCGCGGGTCTGGTCGACAAACTGCTTCGTCTGCGCCTTGACGGCGTTGAGACGCTTCTGCTCGTAGATGATCTCATCGTGCAACGCGCCGATCTTGGCACGCGCCTCCATCTCGGCGTCGGCGATCAGCGTCTCCTTCTTCTCCTCGGCCTCGGAGACCATAGAGCTTGCCATCTTCTGGGCGGAGAGCAGCGCGGCGCGCATGGCGTCCTCGGTGGCGCGATACTCCTCCACCTTGTCCACAAGCACCTTCATCTTGGCCTTGAGCGCGGCGTTTTCCTTGTAGAGCGCCGTGTAGTCGTCGGTCAGCTCGTCGAGGAACTCGTCCACCATCGTCATATTGTAACCGCCGAACGCGGACTTGGAAAAGGCGTGCTCGGCAACTTCCTGCGGTGTCAGCATTTGAACATGTCTCCTTATATAGGATAGACGGCAAACGGCGCTGCCGTTTGCACAGCCATATTTCGCGGTTGCCGCATCAGCGGCGAGCGAAATGGCGATTTATGTTGTATTTATAACGACGCAGGCGTTATAAATACAAGCCGGAGCTTTCCAGCTCGTCGATGAGATCGCCCATGATGTCCACATGGTACGGCGTGATGATGTAGGTGTTGGCGGCGACGCGCTTGATCTTGCCCTCGCCCGCGTAGGCAACGCCCGAGAGGAAGTCGATCAGGCGGCGCGCCACGTCCTTGTTCGTGGACTCGAGGTTCACGACCACGGTGCGCTTTTCCTTGAGATGGTCGGCGATCTCGGAGGCGTTTTCAAAGCGCTCCGGCTTGACCAGCACGACCTTGAGCTGGGTGGTGGCGTGGATGTTCACGACCTTGCTGCGGCGATCGTCCTCGCCTCTGCGGGATGCGGAAGAGCCGCCGCGGTCACGCTCGGCAAAGGCGCCGGTGTCCCCGCGGTCGCGCAGGTCAGGGAAATCGTCATCGTATCCTTCGTCCTCATCCTCGTAGGGATGCGCCCATTTTTTCAGATCGTCAATAATGCTCATGTGGATTTCCCCTCTCAGCTACAGTGTATAGGCGCGAGCGCCGAAAATCGCGGTGCCGACGCGCACGATGGTTGCGCCGCAGCGCACCGCGTCCTCGTAATCCCCGCTCATGCCCATGGATAACATATCAAGTCTATTATGATACAGTTTTTCGTTTATGTCAACATACAGCGCCCGAACTTTTTCAAAATATGGTATGCTGCCATGTTCTTCCTCCGCTACCGGTGGTATGCACATGAGACCGCGGAGGCGGACGTGGCGAAGCTCCGCAGCGCTTTCCGCCGCGTCGGCGACGGTCTCGGGCGCAAAGCCGCTCTTGGCGTCCTCGCCGCCGATGTTGACCTCGAGCAGGATATCCTGCTCGATGCCGAGCTTTTCCGCCTGCGCGTCGATGAGGCGCAGCAGTTCCTCCGAACCGACGGACTCGATCACGTCGACCTTGCCGACCACCAGTTTCACCTTGTTGCGCTGGAGGTGGCCAATGAAGTGCAGCGGCGCGCCGTCGTAGGCGTGCTCGGAGAGCTTCTGCGTCATCTCCTGTACGCGGTTTTCGCCCAGCGCGTCGATGCCGGCGGCGATCGCTTCGCGGCACGCCGCGGCGTCGTTCATCTTGCTCGCGCCCACGAGCGTGATCTCCGCGGGGCTGCGCCCCGCGTCCTGCGCGGCGCGCGCGATGCGTCCGCGCACCTGCGCGATGTTTTCTGCAATGGACATATCGTTCCCTCCCGTCAGTTGATGACCTTGCCGTTGTACAGGCGGTCTGCGGTGACGATCGCCTCGTCGCCCGCGCGCAGGGTGTAGAGGATCACGTCGCTCTCCCGCGCGGCGTCGATCCCGCCGGGGCGGACGAGGCAGTAGTCCTCGCCCTGATAGAGGACCTCCACGGGCTTGAACCACGCCTGCCGCCCGATGCGGCAGTAAACGCCGCTGCGCCCGTCTTCGCTGATGCGCAGCGCGTTTTTGGGGATGCGCAGGCCGGTGTAGCTCTTGAGGATCAGCTCCGCGCTCTGGTCGCGCAGCGCCGTGACGTAGGAGAGGTACTGCCCGCCGGAAAAGACCGCCAGACAGCGCCCGTCCTCCGCGCGGCTCACAGAGTCCGCGACGACGGGCAGCATGGCGTCCACGCCGGTGATCGCGAGCTCGTAGCGCCCGCCCTTGGCGATCTCCGCCGCGTCCGCTTCGTTGACGACGGCGGCGTAGTACCACGTTTCGCCGCGCACCAGCTTGCCCACCGTGGTGGAGACCGGCGCGGGGAGGATCTGCTCAAATTCGGAGGGGCTGAGCTTGGGGAGCATGTCGGGCGTCAGCGCGGTCTCGTAGCCGTCGGCGACGGCGGAATACGTGCCCGCAAAGGGCGCGACGATGGCGCGGGAGCCGCCGCCGGCGGAGCGCGCCGCTTCCCGCAGTTTGGTTTCCATGGCGGCGATGCGGTCGCTGAGGTCGGCGCTGCCGCGGTAGGCGTACTCCCGGCGCAGTACCGTGGTTTTGAGCGTGGACACGCTGCTCTCCAGCGCTGTGTAGTTGCCGCCGGTCAGCGCGGCGCGCACGGCGATGATGTCGCCCTCGATGTCGGAGTCCAGACGCAGCGCCGCCTCGGTGTCGCGGGCGGCGGTCTGGGCGTAGCGCAGCTGCTCGAGCTGCTCGCGCAGAGACGCGACCTCCTGCTCGGCGGAGAGCGCCTCGGCGCTCTGATAGACGGTGGCGACGCGCTTGCCCTTGGCGACGCGCTCCCCCTCCGCGCGCGTCAGCTCCACCAGCGGTTCGCTGCAATCAATGATTTCCTCGTCGCGTACCAGCATGCCGTTCAAGGTGATGGACTGCTCGGAGCGATAGACGTAGACCGAGGTGGTGAGGATGGGGTCGGTGAAGTAGCGCCACGTTTCGATGCCGAAGTATACCATCACCGCGAGCAGGATGAACGCGGTGATGAGCTTTGTGGTGAGGGAGGTGTTTTTCATGGGATGTACCTTTCGGACTTACGGGACGCTCACTTCCTCCGCGTCCTCCGCGCCGCGCAGGTCGATGTTCCGCTGTGGCGCGATGGTGGAGATGGCGTGCTTGTAAATGAGCTGCTGCTTGCCCTCCGACTCCAGCACGACGGTGAAGGGGTCGAAGCCCCGCACGACGCCGCGCATCTGAAAGCCGTTGACGAGAAAGACCGTCAGCGGCACGTCCTGCCGACGGGCGAGGGTGAGGAAAGCGTCCTGTAGGTTGGTGTTCTTTTTCATGTGTGTTCATCCTTTCTGTATCTTGCGGACAGCTTGTCCGCGATACAGTCAGAATACGCCACACTGCGTGATGATTTCTGTCGAAAAAGCGAGAGCCGCTTGGAAATCCCGCGTTTTTTTCCAATAGTACCAGTG
>CAMJGU010000121.1 GCA_946405325.1 uncultured Clostridia bacterium
TCCTCGGCGCGCTCCAGCGCCGCCTCAAGCGTGCGGTTCTCCTGCTCCTGCTTCGCCACCTGTTCGGCGAGCACGTCGCGTTCCGCGCGGGCGGCGATGAGCTGATCGCGTATGCGCAGCAGTTGCATCCCCACGAGGATCAGCATGATCAGAACGACGAGCGCCGCGATCAGGCTGACGTGTTTTTTCGGCTTTGCGGCAGTCATAGCGAACGCCCTCCCTTCTCTCCGCGCGGCGTCGTGCGCGGAGCGCATAACGCCGATACGAGCCTATTATAAGCCTGTGACGGGAAAAAAGAAAGACTCTTTTGCCGAATTTCTCCGCGCGCCGCGCCATCTGCCGCGCCTTGCGCAGCGGGAGCCGCAGCAGCCGCAGCAGCTCGAAGAGCGTCCGCGCCCAGAAATCCCACAGCGGCCGCAGCAGCGGCGAGAGCACGGCGAAGAAAAGCCCCGCGCCCGCGGCGGCGGCAAAAATCGTGTAGAGCCGCAGCTCGCCGCCGGTGAGCCCCAGGGCGAACAGCAGCGCGGAGAGCCCTAGCACCGCGCAGTAGACCGCGTCCAGCGCGTCGGTGAGCGCGCGGTTTTTCCGCCGCCGCAGCCGCACTGCCCGCAGCAGGTCATAGAACAGCGCCAGCACCATGCCCAGCAGCACCGACGCCGCCAGCGTCCGCGCCTGCTCGCCGATGACGGTGCCCATGCTCAGCCGCCGAACAGGCGCGAGAGCAGCCCGCCGCCGCGGCCAGTCGCGCCGTCCTCATAGCTCAGCGCGTCCACGCGGCCGTCCACGTGCAGCTCGCCGCCGTCGAGGCTCAGCTTGCCGATGTGCAGGTTCTCCCCATTCACGATCAGCACGCCGTCGGTGGTGTTCATCACGATCTCATTTTCGTCGAAGCGCTCCACGTCCTCCACGCCGGAGACGGTCAGCTTGTCGCGCCCGTCCAGCGTCAGCCGGTGCGGCGCGGGATTGAAGTCGGTATCATAAGCCATAGCAAAACCTCCCGTACACAGCAGTGTATGGGAGGTTTGTCTGAAATATTACTCCGCGATCTCGCGGTAGAGCATGGCGGCCTCGGCCTTGCCGGCGTTTTCCTGCACGCTCACGACCTCGACGGTGAGCGCGCGCTCGCCGAAGCGGATCGTGATGCGGTCGCCCTCCTTCACGTCGTAGGACGCGCGCGCGATCTTGCCGTTGACCTCGACGCGCCCGGTGTCGCACGCCTCGTTGGCGACGGTGCGCCGCTTGATGAGGCGCGAGACCTTCAGGTATTTATCAAGTCTCATGTGTGTTTTCTCCTTGTTTGGCTCGATTCCACAGCGCCGCCAATTCCTCGGGTGCAAGCGCGTCCATCTCTTTGCCTTGGGAGCGGACGGCGTCTTCGACGGCGCGAAAGCGCCGGATAAACTTTTCGCAGGCGGCGTTCAACGCGGTTTCCGGGTCAATGCCCCGATAGCGCCCCGCGTTCACCGCCGCGAAAAGCACGTCGCCCAATTCCTCCTCCACATTCGTGCCGCGCTCCACGGCGTCCCGCAGCTCGCGGACTTCTTCCTCCAGCTTGCGAAGCGACCCGTCGCTGTCGCGAAAACGAAAGCCCGCCTTCTCCGCCTTGCTTTGCAGCTTGTCCGCCCGCCAGAGGGCCGGCAGCGAGCGCGCGACGGCGTCCAGCGCGTCGGCGGTGGATTTCTGTCCTTTCTCCGCCCGCTTGAGCTGCTCCCAGTTGACCAGCACCTCGTCGCTGTCCTTTGCCTTGCCGTCGCCAAAGACGTGGGGATGGCGGTAGATCAGCTTGCGCACGACGTGGTCGGTCACGTCATCGGTGGTGAAGCGCCCCGCGTCCTCCTCCATGTGGATGTTGAAGAGCACCTGCATCAGCATGTCGCCCAGCTCCTCGCACATCAGCGCGGGATCGTCACGGTCAAAGGCCTCGGCGGCCTCGTACGCCTCCTCCAGAAAATTGCGGCGGTTGCTCAGGTGCGTCTGCACCCGATCCCACGGGCAGCCCTCGGGCGAGCGCAGGATGCGCAGCAGCGCCACCAGATCGTCATAGGTGTATTTGTCTTTTTCGGGAAACGGTACCATGTGGAAATCCTCTTACTTGATGTGCAGCAGCCGCCCGAGCTTCTCGCCCTTGGGCAGCAGCGCCAGATCCTCTTTCGTGATGATCCGCAGCGCGACGACCAGTACGGCGTAGATCACGACCGCCAGGGCCATGGAGACGCCGACGCCCAGCAGCCGCGCAAAGCCGCCCGCGCCCAAGTGAGCGGAAAGCAGGATATAGGCGCCGCGGGCGCAGAACGCCATGACGAGCGACGCCGCCAAGGGCTTCACGAACAGCGCGAAGTAGTTGGGCGGATCCTCCACCGTGCGGGAGACGAAGAACAGATTGAGCACCGCGACGGTGGCGAAGCAGGTCAGCGTGCCGATGGGCGCGCCGTGGATGTTGATGTGCGGGATCGCGACGAGCTGATAGTTCAGCGCGATCTTGATGACCCCGCCGATGAGCATGGTCACGATGGAGACGTAGACCTGCCCGTGCGCCTGCAAAACGGAGTTGGAGATCAGCATGACGCACACGAACAGCGACGCGATGCCCAGCACCGCCAGCAGCGCACCGCCCAGCGCGCTGTCGTACTTCGGGTACAGCAGACCCATGATCGGCTCGGACAGCGCCCACAGGCCGAGACCCATGGGAAACGCCAGCAGTGCCGTCACGCGGAACGAGGAGTTCACCACGGCTTTGGCCCCCGCGCGATCTTTGCGCGCGAGCGCCGCGGAGAGGAACGGGATGACCGACGCGGTCAGCGCCACCATCAGCGACGCGGGGAGATTATAGAGGTTCATCGCCGCGCCGTAGGTGCCGTAAAGCCCGCTGGCGTCCGCCTCGGTGTAGTGCAGGCGCTCCTGAAGCTGCATCATGACGAACTTGGAGTCGATGGTGGAGATGAGCGCTACCATGGACGAGGACAGCGTGATGGGGATGGCGTACTTGAGCAGCTGACGCAGGATCGCGCCGGTGCCGGACGGGGTATCGTTGGTGCGGGGCGCCTTGCGGTGGCGGAAGTAGTTGACGACCATATACACCAGCGACAGGATCGTGCCGATGGTGACGCCGGTGATGGCGCCCGCGGCGGCGACGTCCACGCCCTTGCCGATGCGCAAAAGATAGATGGCGAGTCCCAAACCCACGAATAGCTTGCAGATCGCCTCGATGATCTGGGAGACGGCGGTGGGCGTCATGTTGCCGCAGCCCTGCGCGTAGCCGCGGAACGCGGACAGGCAGCCCACGCAGAAGACCGCGGGGGCGAGGGCGCGGATGCTCAGCGCCGTTTTGGAGTTCTCCAGAAAATCGGCGAAGAACGCGTTGCCCCACCACATCGCGATGAAGGACAGCGCGCCGAGGGTGAAAAACAGCCGGAACGAGACGCGGAAGATCTGCTGCGCCTGACGCTCCCGCCCCAGCGAGCGCGCCTCCGACACCATCTTGGAAAGCGCCACCGGCAAGCCCGCCGTGGACACGCTCAGAAACACCGAGTAGATATAGTACGACTGGTTGAAGATGCCGTTGCCCTCTTTTTCGAGGACGTTGGCGAGCGGGATCTTGAACAGCGCGCCGATGATCTTGACGATGATGATGCCGGCGGCGAGAATCGCCGCGCCGCCGAAGAAGGATTGCTTTTTCGCTTCTGCCATAGGCTCAATGACTACCTTTTCGATAA
>CAMJGU010000122.1 GCA_946405325.1 uncultured Clostridia bacterium
ACCGCGCAGTATGCCGAGGATATCACCATCGTCGGCCCCGGCACGGTGGACGGCAACGCCCAGAACAGCGACTGGTGGACGGCATACCGCGAGTTTTCCGCCTCCCGTCCGCGCCTGATGTTCTTCAACCGCTGCAAGGACGTGATGATCCACGGCGTCCACGCCTGCAATTCGCCCTCGTGGCAGCTGCACCCCTATTATTCCGAGCATATCGGCGTCTACGACGTGCTGGTTTCCGCACCGAAGGACAGCCCCAACACCGACGCCTGCGACCCCGAGTCCTGCGACGGCGTGGAGATCATCGGCTGCCGCTTCACCGTCGGCGATGACTGCATCGCCATCAAGTCCGGCAAGATCGAGCTGGGCACTAAGCTCAATAAGCCCGCCGACCACCACACGATCCGCAACTGTCTGATGCAGTACGGTCACGGCGCGGTGACGCTGGGCAGCGAGATCGGCGCGGGCGTGCGCAACCTCAACGTCTCGAAGTGCGTGTTCAAGGGCACGGATCGCGGCCTTCGCATCAAGTCCCGCCGTGGACGCGGCAAAAACTGCTACATCAACAACATTGTGTTTGAGAATATCCGGATGGACGGCGTGCTGACGCCGATCGCCATCAACATGTGGTACAACTGCTGCGATCCCGACCGCGAGAGCGAGTACGTCTGGTCGCGGGAGAAGCTGCCCGTGGACGACCGGACGCCGCACATGGGGCGTTTCCGTTTCCGTGACATCACCTGCACCAACGCGGAGGTCGCCGCCTGCTACATCGACGGTCTGCCCGAGGCACCCATCGTCGAGGTGCGGCTGGAGAACTTCCACGTCAGCTTCGCGCCGGACGCGAAGCCCGGCATCCCCATCATGGAGAACTTTGCCAAGGAGCGCTGCCGTCTGGGTCTGTACTTGGACAACGTGCAGCACATCCGTGTTCGCAACGTCACGGTGGACGGCGCGGAGGGCGACAAGCTCATCGCGGCGCATTACGACGAGATCGACCAAGACTGATTTCATTGACGAGGTGGTTTGACCATGTACGAACAGATCGACGCCTATATCCTGCGGCTTATTGAGGAGTCAACGCCGGAGCGCACCGTCTGGAACGTGGAGAAGCTGCGCCAGGGGAAGCCCGCGGACTGGAACTACATCGACGGCTGCATGATCACAGCGCTGCTGTCCATCGCCGAAATCACGGGCGATGCGCGCTACTTCGACTTTGCCGAGGGGTTCATCGACAGCTTTGTTTCCGAGGACGGCACGATCCGTACCTACGACGAGAGCAAGTACAACCTCGACGACGTGAACGAGGGCCGCGTGCTGTTCGAGCTGTACGACAGGACCCACAAAGAAAAGTATAAAAAAGCCGCCGCCACGCTGCGGGGGCAGCTGGAGCGCCAGCCGCGCACGCCGGAGGGAAACTTCTGGCACAAGGCCATCTATCCCAATCAGGTGTGGCTGGACGGACTGTATATGGCGCAGCCGTTCTACGCGATGTATGAAAAGCACTTCGGCAGCGGCGATTTCTCGGATACCGTCCGCCAGATCGAGACCGTGCGCGCGAAGATGTTCGACGAGCGCAAGAAGCTCTACTACCACGGCTACGACGCGAGCAAAACGGCGTTCTGGGCCGATCCGGAGACGGGGCGCAGCAAGAACTTCTGGCTGCGCAGCATCGGCTGGTTTGCCGTGTCGCTGGCGGATCTCATCGAGATCGTACCCGCGGGCGGCGCCAATGACCGGCTCCGCGCGATCTTCGCGGAGCTGATGGCGGGCGTGAAGCAGTACGCCGACGCTGAGACCGGCATGTACTGGCAGGTCGTTGACCAAGTGGGTCGCGAGGGCAACTACCTCGAGACCAGCGGCAGCTGCATGATCGCCTACGCGATGCTCAAGGGCGCGCGTCTGGGCATTCTGGACAAGGAATATGCCGCGCAGGGCGAGAAGACCTTCCGCGGCATTGTGAAGAAGTATTTGTCGTTTACGGACGGGAACCTGAATCTCGGCGGCATCTGCCTGGTGGCCGGTCTCGGTCCGGAGAACAACCGCCGCCGCGACGGCTCGTATGAGTATTACATCTCCGAGCCGGTGGTGGAGAACGACGCCAAGGGCGTCGCCCCGTTCATCCTCTGCTACACCGAGATCAAGCGTCTGGCAGTATGATCTTCATGCTCTCGCTGTCGGCATGGTCGGCGACGGACAACTGCCGCTGCTGATAGGCGCTGGGAGAGACGCCGTACTTGTTCTTGAACACACGGGAGAAGTACAGCGGCTCGCGGAACCCGCACATGTGCGCGATCTCCGAGATGTTGCCCGCGTCGCCAAAGTCGGAGCTGAGGGATTCCGCGGCGGTCTGGAGCCGCATGTCCATGAGGAACTTGTGCGGCGTGACGCCCAGCTCCTTCTTGAACAGCTTGCGCAGATAGTCGTAGCTGAAGGGCAGCGAGCGCAGGTAGACGTCCAGCTCGTAGTTGGCGTCGGGGTAGTTGTTGGTGATGCTGTTGACGATCTCCTTGACCACGCCGCTGAACTTGGGCGCGTCCAGATGGGCGGCGAGGTGCCGCACGATCAGCTCGCCGTAGGCGGAGAGCAGCGGCGTCTGCTTGCCGGGAGAGCCGCTGTACTGATAAAAGGCTCCGTTGAAGGCGTTTAGAATGAAGCGGTTGCCGTCGTCTGAGAGGATGGTCGGCGTCTTGAGCACCAGCGTCGGGGCAGCGAGATTGACGTGGATGTTGGTGAAAGCCGTCCGTGCTTTGATTGGCGTGCGGGGTGTACGGCGGGATCAGAGCGATATTCCCTTCCTGATAGGGCAGGGTAAAATCGTCAAAGGTCAGAATGCCGTCGCCGCTGGTGCAGTAGATGAATTCCCAGTTGGTGTGCGCGTGGCGTGTCACGGTATAGGTCAGCAGATGCTTTCCTGCATAGATGATCTCGTTCATTCACCCAGCTCCTTTCTTTAGTAGCACACAATTCTATCAAAAGATGTCTGTTTTGTCCATATGCCACTTTTCACAAAAACGACGAAAAATGTGTATATCCTCAGAATAATGTGAAAGACAGCTCTCAGACCATGGGATAACCTCGTCTGTGTGAATAGATAAGAAGTCAAAAAAATCCAAATCGATCAACGATCAAGGGGGATAAACAATATGGCCTACTTAACGCTGAAAAACATCAACAAGATCTATCCGAACGGCTTCCATGCGGTCCATGACTTCAATCTGGACATGGAGAAGGGCGAATTCATCGTCTTCGTCGGACCGTCGGGCTGCGGCAAGTCGACGACGCTGCGCATGATCGCGGGACTCGAGGACATCAGCAACGGCGAGTTCCTGATCGACGGCAAGCGCGCCAATGAGCAGGGCCCGCGCGAGCGCGGCATCGCGATGGTGTTCCAGAGCTACGCGCTCTATCCCCAGATGACCGTGTACGACAACATCGCCTTCGGCCTTGAGCTGCAGGGCGCGGACGAGGATTACATCGACGAGAAGGTGCGCAACACCGCGCGCATCCTTGGCCTGACTGACTACCTTGACCGTCTGCCGCGCGCGCTGTCCGGCGGCCAGCGCCAGCGTGTCGCCATCGGCCGCGCGCTGATCCGCAAGGTGGGCGTGTTCCTGATGGACGAGCCGCTCTCCAACCTCGACGCCAAGCAGCGCGTCACCATGCGCTCCGAGATCACCCAGATCCACCG
>CAMJGU010000123.1 GCA_946405325.1 uncultured Clostridia bacterium
AGGCGGCACGCCGCGGCATAAGCCTTCTGGAACATCATCATGTTCATCGCCTCGTCGTTGAGGTCGACGCCCATGGCAGAATCCCTGTCCAGATTGATCTCCTCCGCCGTTGCGGTGTAGTTGCTGAGCATGGACTTGGTGATGTTCTGATCCTTCGCCAGCGTACCGGCGATGGAATCGGTCAGCATGTCCTGGAACGTGCCTTTGAAGAAGGTGGTGCCCTCCTTCGCCGAGCCGAACTCAAACTTGTGCGGCGCGGTCAGCATGCTGATGAAATGGTCGATGTTGCTCTGCTCCGTGCTGCGTTCCTGAGCATTCGGTTCCTTGGAGCGCAGGATGCGGGTCGCGCCGTGGGACCAGCCGTAGGAAACAGAGATGTTGGCGGCGGTGATGTTCGATGCGTCTTTGTCCACCGTACCGCTGCTGTCGCCGCGGTCGGTGAACAGCACGCCGCCCTTGAGATCGTTGTAGTATTTGTACTCGTCCTTCAGTTCATAGATTGGGACGCTTTCCTCACCGTCTTGCACATAGCCGGTCACATTGTAGTATTTCAATTCGCTGGTCGGATTGCCTTTCTCGTCCAGCACATACTCCTCGGTGGACAGCGTGTTTGCCTCGTTCATCTTCTTGGCAAACTCACGCGCCAGCGTGTCCAGCGCCTGACGATAATAGGGCAGGCCGCGCTTGACGCCGGCATTGGGGTCGATCGCAAGATCCTCGTCCGAGGCATATTCGCCCTCTTCGGTCAGCAGCTCGCGCATCGCCTGCAAACCGCCGGAGAGATCCGTGTCGCCGGTCTTCGAGACCAGTGTGGCGTCAACCAACATTTGAACTGACGCAAGCCCCTCTATCCCTGCCAGCTGCTCACTCGTCGCTTCCGCAAGCGTCGAATCATCTTCGAGTTGATCCGTAATATCGTATCTGCTGATCGCGTACCTTGCGCCAGAGGCAACAACGCCAAAACGGTAGGTCTTGCCATTCTCACCGTTTGAATAATTCTTATCCGCGTTCAGCAGATCAACAATGGACTGCGCCGTTCCTTTGCTTTTGAAGGTCGGGTCGGCAGTCGAATCGTCCATTGGCGCTGCAGCTTGAATATCCTTCGCAATGAGCGCGTTGGGTTCCTTCGGGTCACGGTTGCCGAGGGCGCTGGTCAAAGGAGAAATATTGATACCGAGAGTTGTTGCATCATTGATCGAGATCTGCGCGCCGTAGACGCCGTCGATCAGCGTATACTCATCATCATCGGGATCGCCCGCGGTGGTGATGATCATTTTCTCGACCTCGACGCCGTTGCCCACCGACTCCATCTCATAAGTGACATGGATCCCGATCTGCTCGGACAGCTTGTCGATGAGCAGATTGCGCTCGTCGCGCTGCACCAGCGCGTCCGTGCCGAAGATCTCACTCTTGCGAATGGAGGTGTTCAGATCGCGGATCTTTTCGAGTGTCGCGTTGACGGTGTCCACTCTGTCGCGGAATTCCGCGCGGAGATTCTCGTCCAGGGTTTCGAGCTTCTTCGCGTAGTCATTGAACTGGACCGTGATGGCTTCCGCGGCCTCACGCACCAGCGCGTCCATGCCGTCCTGACCGACGTTCTGCGGCTGGGAAAGATTTTCCAGCTGCTGGAGCAGATCGTTGAAGCGCGCCTCAAGGACGCCTTCGCCGTCCTCGCCCTTGGCGACTTCGTCAAAGACCTCGGCGACCTGATTGAGGCCGTTGATCTTGGTCTCCATCTCGCCGACCTTCGTCATTTCATTGCGATAGCGAATGTCCAGATACTGGTCACGGAGCTGATTCACGCCCGTCGCCAGCACGCCGCCGTTCTCGCGCACGGAGTACTTCGTAATAAAACGGTCTCCCGCGCCGTAGTACATCGCCTTCTGATCCAGCTCCTGGCGGCTGTAACCATCGGTATTGATGTTGGAGATATTGTTGCCGGTCACGTTCAGCGCCTGCTGGGACACATAAATGCCCAGACGCGCCATCGTAAACGTACCGAATGTCGACAGACTGCTCATAGGTCCGCAGCTCCTTTCTCTCGGCGCTTGTTACGCCCGGATATCCGCAATGGTTCCGCTGCCAAGGGGAGCGTCCGCCTCGTCAGCCATCATGCGTTCGATCTGGTGGAGATTGCACTCCAAAGTGGTGCGCGCCACGTCGGACGCGCTACGATAGAGGTCATACCGGTCGCGAAGCTGAGCGGCGGCGGTCCGCGCCTCCTGCTGCAGCTCCTCCGGACAATGCTGCGCAAGGCCGGAGAGCGTTACGTTCTCCAGCCCGATGGCGGCAAGCAGCTTATCGCGCTTTTTGTCCATGGCGCGCAGGCTCAGGCCCAGCGCCTGCTCCCGCTTCATGCAGTCGTCCACAGCAAGGAGATCGTCGCGGCGCACCGCGACGGTCTTTTCCTTGGCAAGCTCCGTCAGCTGATCCAGCGTCTTGCCCAGCTGCTCCATGAACGCAAAATACTCCCGGTAGGCCTCGTACATATCAGATGGCCTCCATCAAGAGCATTTTGCGGGCGGTTTCGCGCGCGTCGACCTTGTAGGTGCCGTTTTGCACCTGTTCGCGCAGCGCCGCAACCTGACCGGAGGTCGTCGCCGTGCGCACCTCGTTCGAGATCTTGCCGCGCAGCTCCATTTCATAGCTGCTGCGCGTGCCGTCCCCCTTGGAGAGCGTGACGCTGTCGAACCGACGGTCATTGCCGCCCCTTTGCACTTTTTTGGTACCGCCGTTTTGTCCCTGATAGACACGCCCGGCGGTTTCCGCGGCGGAGATATTGGCTCCCGGGATTCTCATCCTCGAACGCCTCCTTTTTCAGGGTCAAAGACCCGTTCCTTGACTTGGTTCTTCATCTCTATCATCGGATGGAGAATCAAAAAATTAATAGCACCGGGCAAATTATTTCGACTTGAGATGGCGGAGCAGCGCCCCCGCAATATCCTTGCAGGGCGCCTGCACCATGACCGCGCCGATGTCGTGGGCAACGCCGGGCATACCATAGACCACGCTGGTCTCCTTGTCCTGACCGATGGTGTACGCGCCCTTTTTGCGCATTTCCAGCAGGCCCTTCGCGCCGTCCGCGCCCATGCCGGTCATGATGATGCCGACCATCTTGCACTGGACGTTCTGCGCCATGGAGTAGAACAGCGCGTCGACCGACGGGCGGTGGCCGCTGACCTTCTCTCCGGGCTTGCACTCCACACGATAGCCGCCAAGCGGCGAGCGCACGACGCGCATCTGGAGATCGGCGGGCGCGATGAGCGCGAGACCGCGCTTGATCTCGTCACCATCCTTTGCCTCGCGCACCTCCATCTTGCAGAGCTTGTTGAGGCGCTCGGCGTACATTTTCGTAAAGCCCGTGGGCATGTGCTGGGTGATGACCATGCCGGGGATATCCGCCGGCAGGCGCTTCATGACCTCCAGCGTCGCCTCGGTGCCGCCGGTGGAGGCGCCGAGGCCGATGATGATGCGGCCAGAGATGGCAGTGCCCAGATTCGGCGCGGCGATGGTGGTCGGGGTGTTGGCCGCCGCCGCCTTCGCCGAAAAGCTGTGGGGCTGGACGTGCGCCTGCGAGGCGATCTGCACCTTCTGCGCCAGCGTCGAGAGGAACATATCGTTGCTCTGTGTGGCGTCCGGCTTGCGCACGAAATCCACCGCGCCGGCATGCAGCGCGTC
>CAMJGU010000124.1 GCA_946405325.1 uncultured Clostridia bacterium
AGATGCCCTCGTCGGTCATCTCAAAGAGCGCCTTTTCAAAGGCGACGTAGCCGTCGCGGGCGATGTACTCGGTCAGGTCCTCGGCGTCGGTGTAGCCGCAGTTTTCGAGCACCAGCCGCTTTTGCAGCTTGTAGAACGGGATCTCGCTGTCCTTGGGATAGGACTTGCCATCCAGCGTGTAGAGCAGGCGGTCGATGACCTCGCCCTTGAGGATCGTGCGCTCGACGATCTCCTCGGCGTCCTCGACCTTGACATGGGTGTAGAGGATGCCGTCCGGCTCGATCTGGAGCAGCGGCCCCATCTCGCAGAAGCCGTGGCAGCCGGTCTTTTTGAAGTGCAGGGCGTTGCCGCCGTTATCCTCGCTCTTGAGCGAGACACGGGTCTTGAGCCCCTTTTCCTCGCAGAGCTTCTTCACGGCGTCGTAGATGTGGAGCGAGCCGCCGGCGATGCAGCCCGTGCCGGCGCAGATCAGCACCTCGCGCGTGTTGGCGGCAAGGAGCGTCTTGGCCTCAAGGCGCAGCGCGTTGAGGCGTTCGCGGGTCAGCTTACGCTTCGGCATGGCTTGCACCCTCCTTTGCGCGCAGATTTTCCAGCAGCTCGATGGCGCTCTCCGGCGTCATCTTGGGGTGCACCTCGTCGTTGACGGTCATGACCGGCGAAAGGCCGCACGCGCCAAGACATGCCACGGTTTCGAGCGTAAAGAGCCCGTCGGACGAGGTCTTCTGCTTGCCGCTGAGCTCCAGATACTCCCGCAGCCCGTCGTAGATGGGCTGGGATTTGCGGACGTGGCACGCCGTGCCGCAGCAGACCTTGACGATGTACTTGCCCTTGGCCTCCAGCGAGAAATTCTCGTAGAACGTGGCGACGCTGTAGACCTTTGCGACGCCGACGCCGAGTTTGCTCGCCACAAGCTCCAGCGCCTCGGTGCTGAGATACTTGTATTCGTTCTGAATGTCCTGCATGATCGCGATCAGAGCCTCCCGCCGGCAGTCGTAGCTGTCGACGATCTCCTCCACGCGCTTGAGGACGTCCTGCTTGCCCATGGGTGATCCTCCTCGTTGATGTTGGCAGATTTTTGGACACTGCGCTACATATTATACAAAACGTCGAAAAAAGTCAATGGAAAAGCGAAGAGTACGCTTTACAAAAATAAACGGAAAACGGTTCCATTTTTGGAAAATGTGTGCTATCATGTTATTCAGATAGAGCGCAGCAGAAAAGCATACGCGCTCAAAATTGATGGAAACAGTTGGAAGGAGAGCCGATATGGCAGAGAAAAAAACAAAAACGGTGAAGAAAACCGAGAAAATAGAAACGCCTGTTGAGGCGCCGATGCCTGAGCCCCGCCGCAGCGTGGCGTTCATCGGCTCGGAATGCTATCCCTTTGTCAAGACCGGCGGCCTCGGCGACGTGATGTATGCCCTGCCCAAGGCGCTGACCAAGCAGAACTGCGACGTCAAGGTGATCCTGCCGCGCTATAAGTGCATCCCCGAGAAGTATCAGGAGAAGATGGTCTATCGCGGCGAGTTTATGATGGATCTCTGCGCGGACGGGCACCAGTACTATGTCGGCATCATGGAGTACGTCTGGGATGGCGTGGTTTACGATTTCATCGACAACGAGGAGTTCTTCGGCTGGGGCAACCCGTACACGAACCTCGTGGACGATATCCCCAAGTTCTGCTTCTTCTCCAAGGCGGCGCTGGCGGCGCTCAACTACATGAACTGGGTGCCCGACATCATCCACTGCCACGACTGGCAGGCGGCGCTGGTGCCGGTGTTCCAGCAGGCGATGTTCGGCGGCACGCCGGTGGCGGGCGCCAAGACGGTGCTGACCATCCACAACCTGCGCTTCCAGGGCATCTACAACAACGAGACCATCAAGTACTGGACGAACCTGCCCGACGCGCTGTTCGACTACGCGGTTTTGCAGCAGGACTGGGTGGACTCCAACATGCTCAAGGCGGGCCTGAGCTACGCGAGCATGATCACCACCGTCAGCAACACCTACGCCGGCGAGATCCAGACGCCGTTTTTCGGCGAGAATCTGGACGCGCATCTGCGCTATCACAACCACAAGCTGCGCGGCATCGTCAACGGCATCGACTGCGACCTGTGGAACGCCAAGACCGACACGCTGCTCGCGGCGAACTATGACAGCACGGATGTTGTTAAACAGAAGAAAGCGAACAAACTGGCGCTCCAGAAGGCGCTGGGGCTGGAGGAGGACGAGAACAAATTCGTTATCGGCCTCATTTCCCGCCTGACCAACCAGAAGGGCCTCGACCTCATCAACGCCATCATGCCCGCGCTGATGGACGGCAACACGCAGGTCGTCGTGCTGGGCACGGGCGACGCGCAGTATGAGGACGCGTTCCGCTACTATGAGAACGCCTACAAGGGCAGCGTCTGCTCCAACATCATGTATGATGAGGGTCGCGCCCACATGATCTACGCCGGTTCCGACGCGCTGCTGGTGCCGAGCCTGTTCGAGCCCTGCGGCCTGACGCAGCTCATCGCCATGCGCTACGGCACGGTGCCCATCGTCCGCGAGACCGGCGGTCTCAAGGACACGGTGGAGCCGTACAACGAGTATGAGAATCGCGGCAACGGCTTCACGTTCGACCGCTACGAGGACGGACTGCTGCTCGACGCCTGCAACCGCGCCAAGACGCTGTACTTCACCGACCGCGCCCGCTGGGATGAGATGGTGGTGCGCGACATGGAGAAGGACGTCTCCTGGGAGAATTCCGCCAAGCAGTACCGCAACCTGTATCTGGAGCTCAAGCCGTAAGCAAAACCGGCGACATAGCAGCCAAGCCCTCCTGCATAGTCTTTGCAAAAAGACGACAGGAGGGCTTTTTTATGTCATTTCATTGCTTCTTTCTCAAACGCCGCCACCTCGCGATCCTGGGCGCGGCGCTGGTCAGCGCCGCCATCTTCGCCGCGGTGCAGGCGCCCGCCGCGGTGACCGCCGCGGCGACGCAGCGGCAGCTGCCGATCTACTGCGTCGAGCGCGATCAGAAGGTCTGCTCCATCTCCTTCGACGCGGCATGGGGTGACGGCAGAATGCGGTTACTCTGTTTTGCGCTGTTCAGCGCAGCCATATCCGAAAACCGGTAGGTGATCTCGATGTGTCTGCCCTCAAATACGCGGATCACCTCCACCGTTTGGGCGAGTGTGGCGCGGTCGAGCCGCTCCAGCTTGCCGCGCTTCAGCAGCTCCGATGCCCAAGGCTGATGCAGCATCGGCTCCGCGTCCTTGGGCTGCTCCGCCGACTGCCGGGTGAGCGATTCCTCCTGCGCGTCGTAATCCGCCTTGTAGCGCAGAAACTCCTCGCGGCTGAGCAGCTTGTCCCGATAGTCCTCATAGGCGCTCTGCTTGAGCCGCTGCACGCGCTCCAGCGCGGCTTGCAGGCGCTTGCGCCGCTCCTCCCTGTGCTGTGTCGAGGGCGCCTGGCCTTCGCTCCGCTCTGCCAGCGCCTTCAAGTCCTTGACCTCGGCAATGATCTGGTTCAGATCGTCCAGCACGATGGCGCAGAGGTCTTCTTCCTTGATGTAGTGACTGGTGCACGCGGCAAAGCCATAGCGGTGATAGGAGCCGCAGGAATAGGTCGTTCTGCCGCGCCACGTCGTCTTGGTCAGCGAGCGCCCGCAGTCGGCGCAGCGCAGAAA
>CAMJGU010000125.1 GCA_946405325.1 uncultured Clostridia bacterium
TCCCCCATGGACACCATGAAGCGCAAGCAGTTCGTCAAGGGCATCACCCAGATCGCCCAGGAGGGCGCGATCCAGATCTTCAAGATTCCCGACAGCGGCTTTGAGGATGTGGTGGTCGGCGTGGTCGGCACGCTGCAATTCGACGTGTTCGAGTACCGCATGAAGGGCGAGTACGGCGTGGACCTGCGTATGAGCGGCCTGCCCTACGAGCATCTTCGGCTCATCGGCGAATGCCCATGCGACCCCAAGGATCTGGTGCTTTGCACCGGCTCCCGCGTGCTGGAGGACTTCAAGGGCCGCAAGCTCATCGCCTTCGGCGGCGAGTGGTCGGTCGGCTTCCTCACCAAGCACAACCCCGGTCTGGAGCTCATCGATTGGCTCAGCGTATAACAAATCGAAAACCCGACGCTTACGCGTCGGGTTTTTCATGCAATAAGACCTCTACGATCCCCGGTTTTTCATCGTCGGGATAGAACAGCACCTGCCACGGCGCGAGGTCGTAGGGCGCTTCCTCCTCCGCTGGCTCGGGCGGAATGATTTCGCCCTCCGCCGGCTCTTCCGCCGGTTCGGCGATCGCTTCCTCCGTCGGCTCCGGCGGGTACACCTCCCTGTGGACGATCTCCACCTGCTCCGTCACGCTCTCGCGCCCGCCGCCGAGGTAGCCGAAGCGGATCGCGACGGCGTCGCGTCCCTCGTCGACGGCGGCGCGCAGCAGATCGGGCAGCGCCTCGGCGCTGGTGGCGTTGATGATGGCGGACAGCTCCTCCGCCGTGCGGCGGTAGCCGAAGCGCACCGTCAGCTCATAGTAGCCGCTCTCCGCCTTGCCCTCATAGGTGATGTAGTCCAGCAGGTACGCGCCCAGCGCCGTCTCCTTCTGCACCTCAACGCAGGCGTCCTCCGCCAGCTGCGCCTTGTCCGGCGCGTCGCCGTAGATGCGTACCGCGCCCCCCTCGCTGTGCTCGCCGAGCAGCATCAGCAGCGCGTTGACGAGATCGGGATAGTTCTCGGCGCGCAGTGTATTGGCGCTCTCCGTTTCCCGATACGCCGCGCTGTGCGGCAGCACCGAGGAATAGGAGCGCTCCAGCAGCCGCTCGCCGCAGCCGGTGAGCAGCAAGAGGCAGAGTGCCAGCGGATATGCGATTGTCCATCTGCGGCTCAATAGCCTAAGTCCTCGTCGACGAGGACAACTTCCATCTCGCAGCTCTTCACCGCTTCCCACAGCACCACCAGCGCGCGGCAGATGCGCTCCGGACTCTTGCAGTCGTAGCACTTGTCGCCCTTCGCGGCGCAAGGTGTCTTGACGCCCAGACGGCGGGCGTTCTTGGGGCTTGCGATGTTCCGCGCGCGCCACAGCGCGTCGTCGCAGGTCGCCGCGATCTTGTTGCGGCCCACCACAAAGTAGACCTTCTTGTGGCCGTAGAGCGTCGAGGCGACGCGGTTGCCCGTGCCGTCGATGTTGATGATCTCGCCGGTCTCCGCAAGGCCGTTGACGGAGGAGAGGAACACCTCGGCATGCGCCGCGTCCGCAAGCACCTCCGCGCCCGTGCGCCACTCCGGCGTATTCCAATGGCTGTAGACCTCGTTGTGGCGGCTCAGCGACGAGAACAACCCCATCTCCTTGAGCGTCATCGAGCCGCCGAAGCCGACGCTCGTGCCGTCGATCATCT
The DNA here is from genome assembly GCA_946405325.1 of uncultured Clostridia bacterium. The sequence continues at coordinate 1,668 of CAMJGU010000125.1, forward strand.
CATTGAGATAGGCCGAGGCAATCTCCTTTGACGGGCAGACCGTCACCGCGAAGCCGCGCGCTTCCAGTGCTTCCTTGACCTTGGTATAGTCCATGTCCGTTCCTCCTTATTTGATCTCTTTCGGGTCGTATTCTCCGAAGCCTTCGCCCAGCACCTCGCCGGCGTCGCACATGATGAAAAACGCGTCGGGGTCGATCTCCTTGACCAGCCGCTTGACCACGACGATCTCGCGGCGGCGCACCGCGCAGAGCAGGATCTGCCGCTCGGTACGCGTGTAGGCGCCCATGGCGCTGAGCTTGGTCACGCCCACACTGAGTGCGAGCAGCTTCTCCGTGATCTCGTCCTCTTTTTCGCTGATGATATAGGCGAGCTTGCCGGTGTTGCCGCCGTAGACGATGCGATCCACCACCTTAGTGGCGATGAACAGCGCCAGACCGCCGTAGAGCGCGTTGTTGAAATCGTGGAACACCGCGGCAAAGATCAGGATCACCGTGAGGTCAAGCCCCAGCAGGATATTGCCCAGTGACAGGTTGGGGAAATGCCGCCGAATGAGCCACGTCGCCAGCTCCGTGCCGCCGGTGGTCGCCTCCTCCGCCATCATGATACCGCTGCCGATGCCCATGATCACGCCGCCGTAGAGTCCGGCGAGCATCTTATCCATCGGCTGGAACACGTGGATCCAGGTGATGACATCCACCATGATGCTGCTGCACAGCATACCGTAGAGCGTCTTGACCAGAAAGCCGAAGCCGAACTGCCGGAAGCCCAGCACAAACAGCGGCACGTTCATCGCGATCACCATCATGCCCACCGGCAAAACGGGGGCAAAGAAGTGGATGATCTGCGCGACGCCGGTCAGGCCGCCGCAGGTCAGGTCGTTCGGGATATAGAACCAGTCCAGCGACAGGCCGTAGAGAACACAGCCGAGGGTAATGATCGCATAGCTTTTCAGGGTTTCATTTCGTTTCATGAGTTACTCCAGAATTGACATTTGCTTTTCTTCCGAATCGTCCGCCTTCAGCAGCGCGCCGGTCGCGGGGATCGAGCGGCCGCGATAGCGGGCGAGGTTGGTGATGCCGGACGCCTCCAGCGTACAGGCGTAGTCCAGCGTTTTGTTCTTTTTGAGCGTCAGCAGGCCCACGCCCTGCGTCGAGCGGGTGGACTTGACCGCAAGCAGCGCGGTGTTCACCACAAGGCAGCGCGGCTCGCTCGAGTACACCGCGATCTCCGTGTCCTCGGCGAGGAACATGGCGGTGCGCAGCGGGCTCTTGTCGCTGTAGGCGCCGGTGAGTCGGCGGCGATTCGAGGTCGTCTGGTACGCGGACAGCTCCACCTTGGCGCACTTGCCGTTTTCAAAGAAGAACAGCATGTAGCCGCGGTAATCCCCGGGCAGCACCATGTAGACCACGTTCTCGCCCTCGTCCATGCCGAGCTTGCTGGGCAGATAGTCGCCGAGCACCGACGCCTTGGTATCGCCGAACTCGCCGAGGCGGGTCTTGTAGACCTGCGCGCGGTCGGTGAAGAACATGACCTCGGCGTTGCTGGTGGTCTCGAAGGACTGGCTCAGGCCGTCGTCCTCCTTGAACTTCTGCTCGCCGCTCATCCGCAGCGACTGCGGCGTGATCTTCTTGAAATAGCCGTGGCGGGATAGGAACACGGTAACGGGATACTCCTCCACCGTCTCTTCCTCGACCTCAGCGGTCTCCTCAAAGTCGTAGACGACGCCGGTTTTGCGCGGCTCGGCATACTTCTTTTTGACCTCCTCCAGCTCGCCCACGATGATCTTCTTCACGCGGGACGGGCGGGCGAGAATATCCTCCAGGTCCTCGATCTCTTCCGAAAGCGCGTCCGTCTCCTGCGTGCGCTTTAAGATATACTCGCGGTTGATGTTGCGCAGCTTGATCTCCGCGACGTACTCCGCCTGCACCTCGTCGATGCCGAAGCCGATCATCAGATTCGGCACCACGTCGGCCTCCGCCTCGGTCTCGCGGATGATCTTGAT
>CAMJGU010000126.1 GCA_946405325.1 uncultured Clostridia bacterium
CTCGGTGTCGCTGTCGGTGACGGCGCGCTTGAACTTGCGGGCGATGTCCTCCGGCCTTTCCAGCAGGAACACGCAGCCCTCGGGGGCGGATTTGCTCATTTTATTTGCCGGCTCGGTGAGGCACATGACGCGCGCGCCCTCCTTGGTGGAGTAGAACTCGGGCATTTTGAACACGTCGCCGTAGACGCCGTTGAAGCGCTGCACGATGTTGCGGCACAGCTCCACATGCTGCTTCTGATCCGCGCCCACCGGCACGAAGTCCGGCTGATAGAGCAGGATGTCCGCCGCCATGAGCGAGGGATAGGTGAACAGTCCCCCGTTGATGTTGTCGGCGTTCTTCTTGGATTTGTCCTTGAACTGCGTCATGCGGCTCAGCTCGCCGAACATGGTGTAGCAGTTGAGCACCCAGCCCAGCTCCGCGTGCTGGCGCACGTGGGACTGGATGAAGAGCGTGTTCTTCTCCGGGTCGAGGCCGCAGGCGATGTAGGTCGCGAGCTGCGTCAGCGTGCGGCGGCGGAGATCGGCGGGGTTCTGCCGCACCGTGATGGCGTGCAGATCCGCCATGAAGTAAAAGCAGTCATAGTCCTCCGAGCGTCCGCCCCAGTTCTTGATCGCGCCCAAATAGTTGCCTAAGTGCAGGTCGCCGCTGGGCTGGATGCCGGAGAGCATGGTTTTCTTGTTGGTTTCCATATCGCTTTCCTTTCTGAAAAGGACCATAAGCGTCCATAATATTCGGTATTATACTACAGCTTTTCCGAAAGTACAAGCGCCTTGACAATCGAACCCATCAATTATAAAATACCGGGGATATTGTTCGGGAGGTATTCCAATGGCTATTGACAACGCCTATTTTGATATCATGGAGGGCAAGATCCCCCACGGCAAGACCCGCACGCGCTTCGCGCCGTCCCCCACCGGCTATATGCACGTGGGCAACCTGCGCACCGCGCTCTATACCTATCTGATCGCGCGGCACGACAAGGGCACGTTCATCCTCCGCATCGAGGACACCGACCAGGGCCGTCTGGTGGAGGGCGCGACCGACGTGATCTACCGCACCATGGAGGAGTGCGGCCTTGAGCACGACGAAGGCCCCGACGTCGGCGGCCCCGTCGCGCCGTACATCCAGTCCGAGCGCCGCGACACCTACGGCAAGTACGCGGAGCTCCTGTGCGAGCGCGGCCACGCCTACTACTGCTTCTGCGAAAAGACCGAGTCCGCCGAGGACACGGGCGAATTCGAGCGCGAGGAGAACCCCTGCCGCAGCCTCACGCTGGACGAGGCGAAGGCGCGCGTCGCCGCCGGTGAGCCCTACGTTATCCGCCAGCGCATCCCCCACGAGGGCACGACCACGTTCCACGACGCGTCCTTCGGCGACGTGACCGTGGAGAACAAGACGCTGGACGATCAGGTGCTCTTAAAGCGCGACGGCATGCCGACCTACAACTTCGCCAACGTCATCGACGACCACCTCATGGGCATCACCCACGTCGTGCGCGGCAGTGAGTACCTGTCCTCCGCGCCCAAGTACAACCTGCTCTATGAGGCGTTCGGCTGGGACGTGCCCACCTACGTCCACTGCTCCCCCGTCATGCGCGACGCGCAGCACAAGATGTCCAAGCGCAACGGCGACCCCAGCTATGAGGACCTGAAGGCGCAGGGCTTCCTGACCCCCGCCATCTTAAACTATGTCGCGCTTTTGGGTTGGTCGCCCCGCGGCGAGCGCGCGGAGCAGGAGTTCTTCACCACCGAGGAGCTGATCGAATGCTTCGACCTCGCGGGCATCTCCAAATCCCCCGCCATCTTCGACATTGAGAAGCTCAAATACTTCAACGCCAACTATATCCGCTCCATGAGCGCCGAGGATTTCTGTAAAGCCGCCGCGCCTTACATCCGCCAGTCCGTCAAGAACGAAGCCTATGACGTGGCGGAGATCGCCGCGCTGCTGCAAGCGCGCTGCGAGGTGCTGACCGATATTCCGGAGAAGGTCGATTTCTTTGACACACTGCCCGACTACGACGTGGCGTTCTACACCAACAAGAAGTCCAAGACCGACGCGGCGGTGTCGCTCGACATGCTGCAAAAGGTCCTGCCGAAGCTCGAGGGCATCTCCGAGTGGACGAACGACGCCATCCACGACACGCTGGTTTCCTACGCCGAGGAGCTGGGCGTCAAGAACGCGACGCTGATGTGGCCGCTGCGCATCGCGGCGGCGGGCAAGCTTGTCACGCCCGGCGGCGCGGTCGAAATTTGCCACATTTTAGGTCGTGACGAGACCATCCGCCGCGTGAAGGCGGGCATCGCGAAGCTTTCATGAACGAGCGGCCGCTCCGCGCCTTCTTCGCGCTGCCGCCCCACCTGCGCAGGCAGATCTATGTGACGGGGTACGCCTTCGCCGCGCTGATCGTCATCGGCTTCACGGCGGGCATGGTGCGCCCCGAGGCGGTGGAGCCGCTGATGCGCCTGTTCGTCAACGCCGCGGCGGACGCGGGGCTCTATCAGGTGCAGGGCGCTTCGCTCGCGGCAAGCATCCTGTCCAACAATCTGCTCGCGCTGCTCTCCGCCATCGCGATGGGGCTGGTGCCGTTTGTGCACCTCCCCGCCATGGAGCTGGGCGTCAACGCCATGCTCATCGGCGGACTGGGGGCGTTCTACGTCCGCGAGGGGCTGGGGCTGCCCGCCTACCTCGCGGGAACGGTGCCCCACGGCGTCTTTGAGCTGCCGGCGCTGGTGATTTCCTGCGCCTGCGGGCTGTATCTCTGCCGCGCGGTGACGAACTCCATCCTCGGCAACGGCAACGCCAAGGCGGTCGCCACGGTGCTGAGCCAATGCCTGCGGGTCTACGTCCACTATGTACTGCCGCTGCTGGCAATCTCGGCGGTGCTGGAGGCGTTCGTCACGCCGCTCATCCTCGGTCAGTTTCTCTGACGCAATTTTTCTCGCTTGTCCTTGCAAACACACCCAAAGTGTGATAGGATACCCGTGCTTTATCATAGGGTAAAAAAACCAATGAAAAGGAGTGCATTATCATGTACAGTTCCAAGATCGAAAAGGTCATCGCGCGCGAGATCATCGACTCCCGCGGCAACCCCACCGTGGAGGCTGACGTCTATCTGGACGACGGCGTCATGGGCACCGGCGCTGCTCCCAGCGGCGCGTCCACCGGTGAGTTCGAGGCGCTCGAGCTCCGCGACGGCGACAAGAAGCGCTTCGGCGGCAAGGGCGTGACCAAGGCGGTCAACAACGCCAACACCGTCATCAACAAGGCGCTCGCCGGCAAGAACGCCTACGACATCTACGGCATCGACAAGGCGATGCTCGCCGCCGACGGCACGGACGACAAGTCCAAGCTCGGCGCGAACGCCATCCTCGCTGCCTCCATCGCCTGCGCCCGCGCCGCGGCGAACGACCTCGATATCCCCCTGTACCGCTATCTCGGCGGCCAGAACGCCAACACCCTCCCCGTCCCGATGATGAACATTCTCAACGGCGGCGCCCACGCGGACAGCTCCGTTGACACACAGGAGTTCATGATCATGCCCGTCGGCGCGCCCTCCTTCAAGGAAGGCCTGCGTTGGTGCGCCGAGGTCTTCCAGACCCTCAAGGGCCTCATCAAGGAGATGAAGGACGTCACCGCCGTCGGCG
>CAMJGU010000127.1 GCA_946405325.1 uncultured Clostridia bacterium
GCCGCAACATCTTCTGGGCTGACGGTTCTTACACCAACCTGTTCGGCAAGACCGTGAAGAAGGCTCCTGCCGCTTGCCCGGAGGAGGCTCACGCCTACGCCGTCAAGCAGCTCGAGGCCGCTCGTGCTGCCGGCAAGGCTCCCAAGCCCCAGGCTTGATTTCTGAGCCAATCTGTGATACTACATAAGGCGAGGGGCTCGTCCCCTCGCCTTATCCATGAAAAGGAGAAACGCTATGCGCCGTACCGTGCTGCCTTGGGAATCCGTTCCCGGCCCCAAATATTCCGCCGTTGACACGCTCAAACGGAACAACCGCATCAAATACGGCGGCTGGTTCGTGGTTGCCGTGCTGTTTTTGGGCGGCATGCTGACGCGGTGGAAGATCGCCCTCATTTTCGCCGTACTCTATGCGCTGGCGATGCTGATGGAGAAATATGTCACGGTGACGGAGCGCGGGCTGGAGATCTACCACCAGATGCAGATCACCACGAACTACGAGCGCTGGGACTGGAAGGACATCTACGCCGTGACGCATGAGCCGGATCCCGCCGGCAGCGGCCGCATGATCCTCTATTTCACCAAGGGCGACCGCACCAAGCGCAACTACTTCACCAATGAGGACGCCAAGGAGATCGTCAAGCTGGCGAAGAAGCAGAACCCCGAGATCCGCATCTTCAACGGCAAGGACACCCGCGACAAGGCGGAGGCGATCCGCAACCGCAACAAGAAGAAATAAGATGCAAACGGCCGCTCTTTTCAGGGCGGCTGATTCTTTTACTCAGATGCTTTACTACAGTATCACGGTACTGCGATATTGATATAATGCACAAAAATTTGAAAATTTCCAATGAAAAACTGTTGACATTAGACAAAAGCGGGGGTATGCTAATTGCAGTTGAGGGGGCAGAAAGCCTTCCCATCTACAGGAAGCGGCGTCCGCTCTGGGCAAGCGGAGGATCAGAACCGCGTCCCGTACTTTTCTCACACGTCACAAAGGTCTTTTGCCTTTAGTGGCGCATTTTTGCGTCACGGCATCGATTAAAAAAGTGAGGTAGAGAATTATGATCATGAATCCTTCCGCGATCAAAGAGATCGTCATGGACGGCCACAGCCTGACGCTGGAGAGCTTCGTGGCGGTCGCGCGCTTCGGCGCCAAGGTCAAACTGGCGGACAGCGCCATCGAGGCGATGAAGAAGTCCCGCGCGCTGGCGGACAAGATCGCTGCTGAGGGCCGCGTCGCCTACGGTATCACCACCGGCTTCGGCGAGTTCCAGAAGGTCGCCGTCCCCAAGGAGATGTCCAATCAGCTTTCCACCAACCTGATCCTGAGCCACTGCACGGCGGCCGGCGATCCCTACGCGCCCGAGATTTCCCGCGGCATGATGCTGCTGCGCGCCAACGCCCTGTGCGGCGGCGTGTCCGGCGTGCGTCCGCTGCTCGTCGAGATGCTCGTCGAGATGCTCAACAAGGGCGTCACCCCGATCATCCCCGAGAAGGGCTCCCTCGGCTCCTCCGGCGACCTCGCGCCTCTGGCGCATATGACGCTGCCGATGCTCGGCAAGGGCGAGGCGTGGTATGACGGCGTCCGCATGAGCGGTGCTGAGGCCATGAAGAAGGCCGGCATCAAGACGCTCGACACCCTCGTGAGCAAAGAGGGTCTCGGCATGACCAACGGCACCTGCGCCATGACCTCCGTCGGCGCGCTGGCGCTGTACGACACCATCTGCGCGGCGCAGCTCGGCGACGTGATCGCGTCCCTGAGCTTCGAGGGCCTGACCGCCCAGCGCTCCGCCTTCGATCCGCGCGTCCACGCGGTCCGCGGCCAGAAGGGCCAGATGCTCGTCGCCGCCAACATGCGCAAGCTGCTCGACGGTTCCGAGATCATCGACAAGGCGCAGGGCGACCGCGTGCAGGACGCCTACGCGCTCCGCTGCGTCCCGCAGCTGCACGGCGCCTGCCGTGACGCGCTCGAGTTCGTCAAGGAGAAGGTCGAGATCGAGCTCAACGCCGTCACCGACAACCCGCTGATGTTCCTCGACGATGAGGCGGTCATCTCCGGCGGCAACTTCCATGGCGAGCCCATGGCGCTTCCGTTCGACTTCCTCGGCATCGCCGCTTCCGAGCTGGCGGATTCCTCCGAGCGCCGCACCGAGCGCATGGTCAACGCCGCGCTCTCCAACGGCCTGACCCCGTTCCTGACCACGCAGGCGGGCGTCAACTCCGGCTTCATGATCGTGCAGTACGCCGCGGCGTCCATGGTCAGCGAGAACAAGGTCTACGCGCATCCCGCGTCCGTCGACTCCATCCCGTCCTCCGCCAACCAGGAGGATATCGTCTCCATGGGCACCACCGCCGCGCGCAAGGCCCGCATGATCCTCAAGAACACGCAGGACGTGCTGGCTGACGAGCTGATGACCGCCTGCCAGGCGATCGACATTCGCCGCCGCGTGGGCACCCACGGCAACGGCATCACCCCGCTGCATCAGGCGATCTATGACCACGTCCGCGAGAAGGTCGCGTTCTACGAGATCGACCGCGAGATCTGGCCCGACATCCGCGCCTGCGAGGAGATGATCCGTTCCGGCGAGCTGCTGGAGATCGTCAAGAAGTTCATCCCCGACTTCGAATAAGCGAACCGAATAAAAAGGACCGCGATCGTGAGATCGCGGTTCTTTTTTCGGTCTTACGGCTGAAACTGGGTGAACAGCTCCACGCTTCCGGAGAGGTAGCCGGTCTCGCTCCATGCCAGCACGGCGTAGGACTTTTCGTTCAGCCCCTGGATCGGCTTGGCGTAGATCCCGGCGTGGGGGAGGGTCTCGACGATGCTCTCCGGCAGGAAGCTGACGCCGAGACCGGACTGCACCAGCTGCATCGGCATGGTGGTGTCGTAGCACTGATAGACCACATTCGGCGTGAAGCCGCTGCGCTGGCACTCCTTGAGCAGCACCTCCGTGTAGCCCCACAGGTCGTCGCTGCGCAGCAGGCACATCGGCACGCCGCGCAGCCGCTCCACCGGGATCGCGTCCAGCTCCGGCGCGGGATCGGTCGCGGCGGTCATGATGAGCTTGAGCCGATCCTCACCCACGATGCGCTCCTGCAAGCCGATGGTCTCCTTGACGCCCGCGCGCAGGAACAGCACGTTCAGTTCGCCGCGGTTGAGGTCGGCGACCAGATCCTGCGGTGAGCCGAGGCGGATGTACAGCTCCACCTGCGGGTACGCCTCATGGTAGGCTTGCAGAAACGGCAGGGTGTAGGGCACGGTGGAGTGCAGCACGCCGATGCGCACCGAGCCGCGCACGCCCGCGCCCAGCGAGCGCACGTGCTCCGCGAGCTGATCGAGGTCGGAGATGAACGCCCGCCCCTGCTGATAGAGGCTCGTGCCCGCGTCGGTGAGCTGCATGCCCTTGTTGCCGCGACGGAACAGCGCCACGCCCAGCTCCTGCTCCAGCAGCGCGATCTGACGGGAGATCGGCGGCTGCGCGACGTGCAGCTTCCGCGCCGCGGCGGACACGCTCCGCTCCTCTGCGACCGCACAAAAGTACTCCAACTGACGGATGGTCATAACATTTCTCCTATATATCGAAAAAGTATAGCAAATATATCAACGAAATATTTTTCATTATAGCGGATTTGCTGTATA
>CAMJGU010000128.1 GCA_946405325.1 uncultured Clostridia bacterium
AGGTGCAGGGCAAGCTGCGCGGCACGATCTCCGTGGCGCTGGACAGCGACGAGGCATCCGTGGTTGCCGCTGCCAAGGCGAACGAAAAGGTCGCCAAGTCCCTCGAGGGCATGCAGATCGTCAAGACGATTCTGGTCAAAAACAAGCTGGTCAACTTAATTGTGAAGCCGCAGTAACAAAAAATTCGATTTTTTGCGAAAAATTTGTTGACAAGCCCCCGTGATTCCCGTATAATGCACTACGCAAGTCATGATGATGACTCTACTGAGCGCTCTGGATCGAGCCGGGCGCATCGGAGGGAGGGAAATATAGATGTCCGAAGTGCACGTCAAGGAAGGCGAATCTCTGGACAGCGCGCTCAAGCGCTTCAAGAGAAGCTGCGCCAAGGCCGGTATCGTCGCTGAGGTGCGTCGCCGCGAGGCTTACGAGAGCCCCAGCGTCAAGCGCCGCAAGAAGAGCGAGGCTGCGCGCAAGAACCGCAACAAGCGTTTCTATTAATTACTGCAAAAACAAAGGACGCCTTTGGCGTCCTTTGTTTTTGAGTCTGCGAGGCTTTTATGGCTTTATCTTTGATTCCCGACTACGTATTCAACGACTATACCGCGATCACGCCGGCGTTTTTGCGCGAGCATGGCGTGACGCTGCTGCTGAGCGACCTCGATTATACCCTCGCGCCCAAGGCGCAGCCGGAGCCGGACGAGAGGCTGCTCGCGTGGGTGCAGACGCTCCGGGACGGCGGCGTGACGCTGGAGATCATCTCCAACAACCGCTCACCCAGGCGCGTGGAGCGCTTTTGCCGCAACCTCGGCATTGGCTACGTCGGCCACGCGGGCAAGCCCGGCACGCGGGGACTAATCGAGGCGATGCGCAAGCACGGCGTCACCACGGCGCAGACCGCTATGCTGGGCGATAAGCTGCTCACCGACACGCTCGCGGCGAAGCGCGGTGGGACGCTGATGCTCATGGTGGAGCCGAAGGGCGGGCCGGTAGGCGCGTGGAACCACGTGCTCCACGCCATGCAGGAGCCGTTCAAGCGCGCCTGCGGGCGGGACGAGCGCTCATAAACTAACATTTTTTGGCGCAAGATCAAGAAAAGGTCTTGCAATACCACACAAGATAGGGTAAAATACCATAGATAAAAACCGAGAACGGTTATAATTTGAGGAAGTCGCTGCCGATTTCCTCGCGAAACAGGGAGGAAAACAATTATGGCAACGATCACCGCCGGCGATTTCCGCAACGGCAAGCTCTTTGAGATGGACGGCAAGGTCTATCAGGTCGTCGAGTTCCAGCACGTCAAGCCCGGCAAGGGCGCGGCGTTCGTCCGCACCAAGATGAAGAACGTCATCACGGGCGGCGTCACCGAGACCAGCTTCAACCCCACCGCGAAGTTCGAGGAAGCGTTCATCGAGCGCAAGGACATGGCGTACAGCTATGCCGACGGCGACCTCTACTACTTCATGGATCAGGAGACCTTCGAGATGGTCCCCATCGGAAAGGACATGCTGGGCGATCCGTTCCGCTTCGTGACCGAGAATACCGTGTGCAAGGTGCTCTCCTACAAGGGCAACGTGTTCGGCATCGAGTGCCCGAACTTCATGGACCTCGAGGTCACCAAGACCGAGCCGGGCCTCGCGGGCAACACCGCCACTAACACCCTCAAGCCCGCCACCGTCGAGACCGGCGCGGAGGTCAAGGTGCCGCTGTTCATCAACGAGGGCGACAAGATCCAGATCGACACCCGCACGGGCGAATACATCGGACGCGCCAAGTAAGCAAATACTATCCACAAGGCTGCATTCCCCTGCAGGATGCAGCCTTCCACCTACATGGACATGAAAGGAGAACTGACATGGGTGTTTCTGAAAAAGTCGCGTATCTCAAGGGCCTGATGGAGGGCCTGAAGATCGACGCCGAATCCGACAGCGGCAAGATGTTCAAGGCAATCATCGACGTGCTCGACGAAGTGGCGCTGGAGATCGAAGACCTGACCGACGAGGTCATGGAGGTCGGCGACGGCCTCGACGTCGTCAGCGACGACCTTGCCGACATCGAGGAGATGGTCTACGACGACGAGGATGAGGACGACGACGAGGACGAGCCGGTCTATATGACCACCTGCCCCGAGTGCGAGGAGGAGATCTACTTCGACGAGGACTACCTCGAGGACGGCGTCGTCGTCTGCCCGAACTGCGGCGCGAAGCTGGAATTTGACGCCGAGGACCTGACCGACGACGACAGCGAATAAGCAAACCAACCGAAAGGCCCCGCCACCGAGGGTGCGCGGGGTCTTTTGCTGTGAAGAGGAGTACATCACTTGCTGTTGATCATCATCTATCTGGCATTCATCAGCCTCGGCCTGCCGGACTCCGTGCTGGGCGCGGCGTGGCCGGTCATGCACCGGGAGCTGGCGGCACCCCTGCCGTGGTCGGGGATCATCTTCATGATCATCTCCGCGGGGACGGTGGTATCCAGTCTTTTGAGCGACCGGCTCAACCGCCGCTTCGGAACGGGGAAGGTCACGGCGTGCAGCGTGGCGCTGACCTGCGCGGCGCTGTTCGGCTTTTCGATGAGCGGCACATTCTGGCAGCTCTGCCTCTGGGCGGTGCCCTACGGCCTCGGCGCGGGCGGCGTGGACGCGGCGCTCAACAACTACGTCGCGCTGCACTACGCGAGCCGCCACATGAGCTGGCTGCACTGCATGTGGGGCGTCGGCGCGACCGCGGGGCCGTACATCATGGGCGCGGCGCTCGCCGCCGGCAGCGGCTGGCAGACGGGCTACCGCGTCATCGGCTGCATCCAGCTGGCGCTGACCGCGATGCTGCTGCTGAGCCTGCGCCTGTGGAAACAAAACGCGGCGGAGAGCGGGAATCAAGCGGGGGAGAAAGCACTTTCCCTTGTCAGTATTCTCGCCATTCCGGGCGCGAAAGCGGTCATGCTGGCGTTCTTTTGCTACTGCGCGCTGGAGCAGACCGTGGGCCTGTGGGCGAGCAGCTATCTTGTGAACGTGCGCGGCGTCGACCCGGTGACGGCGGCGCGGTACGGCAGCCTGTTCTTCTGCGGCATCACGGGCGGGCGCGCCGTCAGCGGCTTTGTGACCTACCGGCTGAACGATACGCAGATGGTGCGGCTCGGTCAGGGAATCATCGCTGTGGGTATTGCGCTGCTGATCCTGCCGCTGGGGGAGCCGATCGCGCTTGCGGGACTGGTGCTGATCGGCCTCGGCTGCGCGCCGATCTATCCCAGCATCATACACTCCACGCCTGAGCACTTCGGCGCGGAGCGCTCGCAGGCGCTCATCGGCGTGCAGATGGCGAGCGCGTATGTCGGCACGTCGCTGATGCCGCCGCTGTTCGGCGCACTGTCGGCGCATCTGACGCTCGCGATCTTCCCGCTGTATCTGCTGATCCTGTTGGCGATGATGGCGGCGTCCCACGCGGCGCTGTGCCGCCAAACCGGTACTTAACCAAAAAACTCCGCCCGAACGGGCGGAGCTTTTCTGTTAATTGGACTTTTTCGCGATCTCGAGGATCGTATCCAGCATGCCTTGGATCTGCGGCGTCAGCACCTTGTTCTTGTGGTACATCAGCTGCCGCCACTGGCGCATGGTGCAGTCCTGCACGGGGA
>CAMJGU010000129.1 GCA_946405325.1 uncultured Clostridia bacterium
CCTCAACCGCCGCAGCTTTGAAGATAAGCTGATCTCCAACCTGCGCCGCCGCACGTCCAAATGCGGCAATTATCGCATTTACTCCAAACAATCCACCATTTACGTCGAGCCGGCGGACGATTCCTGCGACCTCACCGCGGCGTTCGACGCCTGCCGTCAGGTGTTCGGCGTGATCGCCGTGTCCCGTGCGCTGCCCTGCGAGAAGAACGTGCAGGCGATCATCGAGACCGCGAAAACCTATCTGCGCGACGAGTTATCCACAGCGAAGTCCTTTAAGGTGGAAAGCAAGCGCGCGGACAAGACCTTCCCGCTCACGTCCATCCAGCTCTCGCAGCAGGTGGGCGGCGCGCTGCATCAGGCGTTCCCCAATCTGGAGGTCAACGTCCACGACCCCGAGCTGACCGTATTCCTCGAGATTCGCGACGACGCGGCGTTTGTCCACGGCCCTGCGATCAGCGGCGCGGGCGGGCTGCCGCTCGGCATGGGCGGCACGGCGGTGACTCTGCTCTCCGGCGGCATCGACTCCCCCGTCAGCTCGTGGATGATGGCGAAGCGCGGCGTAACGCTCGAGCCGGTGCACTTCTTCTCCCCGCCCTACACCTCGGAGGCGGCGAAGGAGAAGGTCATCGAGCTGGCGCAGAAGCTCACGCCGTGGTGCGGGCGGATGCGCCTGCAAATCGTACCGTTCACGGAAATTCAGGAGGAGATCCGCCGCAAGTGTCCGGAGGATCACTTCACCCTCATCATGCGCCGCTTTATGATGCGCATTGCCCAGCGCTGTGCCGACGAGGCGCACGCCAAGGCGATCGTCACCGGCGAATGCCTCGGTCAGGTCGCGAGCCAGACCATGGAGGCGCTGCGCTGCACCGAGGACGCGGCGGAGCTGCCGGTCCTGCGCCCGCTCATCGGCATGGACAAGGAGGAGATCGTGCGCATCTCGCGGAAGATCGGCACGTTTGACACCTCGATCCTGCCCTACGAGGACTGCTGCACGGTGTTCACCCCGCGCCATCCCAAGACTAAGCCCCACCTGGACGAGGTGCGGGAGATCGAGGCCGCGCTGGACATCGACGCGCTCTGTCAGCGCGCCATGGACGGCCGGGAATTTGTCCGGATCAAGCTATAAAATGGCTCCCTTTGCGAAAGGGAGCTGTCAGCCCGAAGGGCTGACTGAGGGATCGGCGATAACATGCCGCCCTCGATCCCCCACCCGGCTTCGCCGGGAGCCCCTTTTCCGAAAGGGGGCCTTAATCAGATGATTTTTTATATTTTTAAGGAGGTACCACCCATGAAAAACGCGCAATTCTCTCTCGCCTGCACCCTGCTGTGCGTCGCCGCCGGCAACTTCGTCCTCGCGCTCATCGCGCTCATCCACGCGAACAAGGACAAGCGGTATTGATCCCATGGCACACAGAGCGGAACTGATCGCCGTCGGCACGGAGATCCTGCTGGGCAATATTGCCAATACCGACGCGCAGATCCTGTCTGAAAAGCTGGCGGAGCTGGGCATCAACGTGCTCTATCACACCGTCGTGGGCGACAATCCCCAGCGCCTCCGCGAGGCGTTGGAGCTGGCGCGGACGCGGGTGGACATTATCATCACCACCGGCGGCCTCGGCCCCACCTACGACGACCTCACCAAGCAGACCATCTGCGACACGTTCGGGCGCAGGAACGTGCTGTATCCGGAGCTGGAAACGTGGCTGCGGGAGCTGTTTGCCGCGCGCAAGCGCACCATGGCGCCCAACAATCTGCAACAGGCGTACCTGCCGGAGAACTGCACCATTTTCCACAACCACAACGGCACCGCCCCCGGCTGCGGCTTCTGCGAGGGCGGGGTCCACGTCCTCATGCTCCCCGGCCCGCCGCACGAGTGCGAGCTGATGTTCCGCACCGGCGCGGAGCCGTACCTGCGCGCGCTGAGCGAGGGCGTGATCGCGTCCCACACGCTGCGCATCTACGGCAAGGGCGAGAGCGACATGGAGATCCTGCTGCGCGACAAGATCGAGAAGATGACCAATCCCACCGTCGCGCCCTACGCCAAGAGCGACGAGTGCATGCTCCGCGTGACGGCGAAGGCGCCCACCGCGGAGGAGGCGGAGGCGATGCTCAAGCCCGCCGTGGACGAGGTGATGAGCGTCGTCGGCGAGTGGGTCTACGGCATCGACGTGGAAAATCTCGAATCCGTCTGTGTTGCGGCGCTCAAAGCCCACGGCGCAACGCTGACCGCGGCGGAGAGCTGCACCGGCGGCCTGATCGCCAAGCGCGTCACCGACGTGCCCGGCGCGAGCGCGGTGTTCCTCGGCGGCGTCGTGAGCTATACAAACGGTGTAAAGAACAAGGTATTAAACGTTCCGCAATCACTTTTGGACGAGCACGGCGCGGTCTCGGAGCCGGTGGCGATTGCTATGGCGGAGGGCGCGAAAGCGCTCACCGGCGCGGATTACGCGATTTCCGTCACCGGCGTGGCGGGTCCGGACAGCGACGAGCGCGGCAATCCGGTCGGGCTGGTTTACATCGGCCTCGCGACGCCCGACGGCTCGATCTGCCGCAAATGCGAGTTCGGCAAGCGCAGCCGCGACCACATCCGCATGCAGGCGGCGAACACGGCGCTGGATATGCTGCGGCGGAAACTTCAATAAGGTCTTTCTTGAAACCGTTTCTTCTCTTTCCCTTTGAAAGAGAAGAAATGGTTTCAAACTTCCGTAGAAGAGAAAGGGCTTTTGGGGCAGCTTTCTTAGATTTTGAAGATACCTTCCGTAGTACGGGACGCTGTTTTCGTAAGCTGAATTGACGGTGCAATATGCCGCCTGCTCGGCGGCACGACCTTTCTTCGCGCGGTGATGCCTGCCACGGGGCTTATTCGTCGTTCGGGCGCAAAAAAGGCCCCCTTTCTCCTCTCCGAACGACGTACACACCCCCTCCTCGCACACGGCGGGGCGGCGAGGAGCCGCAATCGAGGAAAGTCAATTCGACATGAGGAAAACAGCGTATCGTAATACGCAGAAAGAAAAAGCGCTTTCGCGGCAGTCCGCAAAAAGCGCTTTTCTCTTTTGGGGAAGTCTGAAACCGCGTTTTCTCTTTTCAAGAAAAAGAGAAAAGGCGGTGTCAGATACGCTCTTTCCGCAAGAGGAAAGAGAGAAATGGTGTCGGAATCGGTTTCAAGAGAAGCGTTATTATTCCTCTCCCTGCGGGGTCTGCTTATTCCGGTCATACGCCACTACCACGCGGCGGTTCGGCTCGGTGCCGATGGAGAACGTGGAGACGTCCTTCACGTCCTGCAGCGCGGTGTGGATCACATGGCGCTCGTAGGCGTTCATCGCCTCCAGCGTCACGTTGCGGCGGTACTTGACCACCTTCGCCGCAACCTTCTCCGCCAGGCGCTCGAGGCTCTGCTCGCGCTTTTCGCGGTAGTTCTCCGCGTCGACCTGGATGCGGGCGCGGTTCTTCTCGCCGCTGCGGTTCACCGCGTAGCTGGTGAGCTGCTGGATGGCATCGAGCGTTTCGCCGCGGCGGCCGATCAGGCTGCCCAGCTTGTCGCCCTCGAGGA
>CAMJGU010000130.1 GCA_946405325.1 uncultured Clostridia bacterium
CAGCGCGTCGCAGATCTCCGCCGTGCGGCGGCACTGCCAGACGATGGCGTTGTGGATGGGCTTGCCCGTCGCCTTCTCCCAGACGATGGTGGTCTCGCGCTGATTGGTGATGCCGATGCCCGCGATCTCCGCGGCAAGGCCGCTCTCGCGCAGCGCTTTCGCCGCCACCATGCGCTGCGTGCCCCAGATCTCCAGCGGATCATGCTCCACCCAGCCGGGCTTGGGATAGATCTGCGTGAAGTCGTGCTGCGCCTTGGCGACGATCTTTCCCGCCCTGTCGAATACAATGGCGCGGGAGCTGGTCGTGCCCTGATCGAGGGCGAGGATGTAGTTTTTCATCGAAATCCCCCTGTTCATTTCCTGCGAGCTGTGATATGATACCCACAAGCAGAATTATAACACAGGGAGGATGATTTTACCATGCCTGAACGCAAGGAATTTTATTTCCCCTCCTCCGACGGGAAAACCCAGATCCACGCCGTCGAGTGGACGCCCGACACAACTCCGGTCGGCGTGTATCAGATCGCCCACGGCGTGGCGGAGTACGCGCTGCGCTATGAGCCGTTCGCGCAGTTCCTCTGCTCCAAGGGCTTTGTGGTCGTCGCCAACGACCACATCGGCCACGGACTGTCCGTCGCAGACGGTGCCGCGCCGCTGTACTTCGGTGAAAAGGACGGCTGGACGCACGTGGTGGACGACATGTTCACCCTGCGGCAGCAGACCGGAAAAAAGTACTCCGGCCTCCCCTACTTCCTCATGGGGCACTCCATGGGCTCGTTCCTCGCGCGCACCTATCTCATCCGCTACCCCGGCACGGTGAAGGGCGCGGTCATCATGGGCACCGGTCAGCAGCCGGGCTACATGGTCGCGGGCGGCAAGCTGGCGGCGAGGATCATCGGTAAAAAGAGCGGCTTTGACCAATTCAACGCCACCGTCGACGGTCTCGCCTTCGGCGCGTACAACAAGCCGTTTGAGCCCAAGCGCACCAAATACGACTGGCTCAGCGCCAATCCGGAGAACGTCGACCGCTACATCGCCGACCCGCTCTGCGGCGGCGACGCGACGGTGGGGCTGTTCCTCGATATGCTCGGCGGCATCGGCTTCATCGGCAAGCAGTCCAACGTGGAAAAGATGGACAAGAATACGCCGATCCTCTTCATTTCCGGAGAGATGGACCCCGTGGGCGACCTCGGCAAGGGCGTGAAGAAGGCGTACGAGAGCTTCCGTAAGGCAGGCGTCAAGGACGTGTCGATCAAGCTCTACCCCGGGCTGCGGCATGAGATTTTGAACGAAAAGGAACGCGAGCAGGTCTGCGCCGATATCTGGGCGTGGATCGAGCCGCGTATGTGAGGCGTGCCATGCCGGATTCGTGGGAGGCGCTGGAGAGCGCGTGCAAAAGCTGTCGGGAGTGCTCGCTGTGCGAGACGCGCACGAACGTCGTCTTCGGCGTCGGCAGCCATAACGCCGAGGTGCTGTTCATCGGCGAGGGCCCCGGCGCCAACGAGGACCTGCAGGGCGAGCCCTTTGTCGGCAAGGCGGGCATGCTGCTCGACGACATGCTGGCGATCATCGGCATGAAGCGCGAGAACGTCTATATCGCCAACATCGTCAAGTGCCGCCCGCCGAACAACCGCGATCCGCTCACGGTGGAGCAGGACGCCTGCATCGGCTGGCTGCGGCGGCAAACGGCGCTGCTGCGTCCGAAGATCATCGTCTGTCTTGGCCGCA
This sequence comes from uncultured Clostridia bacterium, assembly GCA_946405325.1. The sequence continues at coordinate 1,729 of CAMJGU010000130.1, forward strand.
TTGCGGCGATGAAGCTCATCCGCGAGGATTTCAAAATCACCCGCGAGCACGGGCAGTGGTTTGAAAAGGCTGGCGTGCAGATGATGGCGATGTACCATCCCGCCGCGCTGCTGCGGGATCCGCACCGGCGGCCCGAAGCCTTCGACGATCTGAAGGCGCTGCAGGCAAAGGTGCATAAGCTGTGCGATCATACGGAGGTGGATTGAACAATGGAGTGTCCGTATTGCAAGGAAGCGATGGATCTCGGCTTCATCCAAAGCCGGGACGGCGTGTATTGGGTCAAGACCAGGCGCGCGATCTCCCACGCGCTCCCGCCGCGGCGGAGCAATGACGTGGTGCCGCTGAACTTTGACAAGGTCAGCTACTTCAACGGCGGCTACGCCGAGGCATGGCTCTGCCGCAGCTGCAAAAAGGTCGTCATCGACTATGCGCCGAAGAAAACAGACGAGGAATAAAGCAAAAGCTCGGGATACCTCCCGAGCTTTTATGTTGTCTTGCGCAGATCGACCATTTCATCGATCCGCAGAGACAGAAACGCGCGAAACTCCTCCCAGTCGCCCCAGGAAAGCTCCAGCGTTTGCAGCGCCATCGCGCGGCGCTGCCCCGTCAGCACCAGCAGGTCGTTTGATTCAAACGCAAACTGGATCTCCGCATAGGGCACCAGCTCCTCGTCGCCCCGCGCCGGGCAGATGTGCATGCCGTCCTCGTTGAAGATCACGCGGGCGCCGGCACGCTCCGCCTTGCCCACCTGCGTCATCAGCTGATCCTTCGACGCGGCGCGCGCGGGCCGCGCCTCGCGGCTGAGCCACAGCCAGAGGGCGCAGCAAACCGTCAGCGCCGCGCCGCCGAGCAGCGTCTTGATCTCGCCCACTGGATCGGGCAGCGAAAAGGCGATCAGCACCAATCCCATGACCGTCAGCGCGGCAAGGTAGACGCGGTAGCGCAGCTTTTTGCGCCGCAAGCGCTCCTTCGGGCTGAGCGCGCCCTTCTCCCGCCGGGGGTGCGCCAGCAGCTGCGCGCGCTCCTCCAGCGCGTCCGCCAGCTGGGCGAGCACCGCGGGATTTCGCAGCGGGCGCAGCTCAAATGTGTACTCCACCGCGCTTTATACGCGCTTCCACTTCGCGCCGTTGGGAATGTCCGTCAGCTCCACGCCCTGCGCCTTGAGCTCGTCGCGGATGCGGTCGGCCTCGGCAAAGTTCTTCGCCTTCTTCGCTTCGGCGCGCTGGCGGATCTGCGTCTCGACGGCTTCGTCCGGCGCGCCGTCCTCGGCAATGACCGTGAACTCGGCGCTCTGCGTCGCCGCCGCCTTGGCGTTCTTCTCGCGCAGCGCGTCCGCCTTTTGCAGCAGGTCGAGGCTCAGCACGCTGTCCACGTCCGCGAGCATCGCGCGCTTGGTGGCGTCGTTGGTCTGCGCCTTCAAAATGTCGTAGATCACCGTCACGCCGTTGGGCGTGTTGAGATCGTTGTCCATCTGGGCGATGAACTTCTCGCGGTACTCCTTGCGCGCCGCCTCGTCCACCGCGCCGTCGTCCGGCTTGAGGCTCGCGATGCGCCCGATCAGCTTCTCGAACGCGGTCTGGGCGTTGTCGAGGTTTTTCCAAGTGAACACAAGGTTCTTGCGATAGTGGCTTTGCAGGCAGAAAAAGCGATAGGCGATAGGATCGTAACCCTTCTCCTCCAGCAGCGACACGGTCAGGAACTCGCCCTTGGACTTGGACATCTTGCCGTCGAGCGTGTTGAGGTGCGCGACGTGCACCCAGTACTTCGTCCACTTGTGGCCGAGATAGCTCTCGCTCTGCGCGATCTC
>CAMJGU010000131.1 GCA_946405325.1 uncultured Clostridia bacterium
GAAGTGGACGCCTGCTTCGAGCAGGGCTTTCATGGATACGACGTTTGCCATTTTGCTTTTCTCCTTTGATTTTTGTTGTTACCTCCGGGGACTTCTTCCCTTTCGCTCACCCCTGCGGGCACAAACGAAAAGTCCGTCTCCGTGCGGAATGCCCTGATAGATTACCACATCGTTTCAGGGATTGCAAGCAGTTTTTTGTCGATTTACCATCTTTTTTTGCCGCGCTTGGGCGGCGGAGGCCCGTCGCCCCGGTGCGGGAACGTGTGTTCAATGAGGATCACGTCGTCCCCGATGCGCTTGATACAGCGCCAGGGTATGTAGTATTCCTCGCCCCGCCCCAGCAAGCCGAAGAATTTGAGCGGCCCCGGCACGATGATCGCCGTGATCTCCCCCTCCGGAATACGCAGGTCGAGGTCGCCGACGTAGCCGAGGCGGCAGCCGTCGCTGATGTTGATGACCTCCTTGCAGCGGAGGTCGGTGAAGCGTTGGTCCATAATCATCACCCGCTCCATCCTATGCCGGAAGCGGGCCGTCCGATTATACTTTTTTGTCTAAATACGAATCGCGCATATACATGCCGATGGGGAACACGTCGAACCCGCGTCCCGCGACCTCCGGCACGAGCGACGCCATGCAGCACGCGCACAGCGCCGGGACGCCGCTCTTTTCCGCGACGGCGGCGGTGAAGTCCCAGCCGCGCAGCACGTCCTCCGCCGTGGTCTCATAGATGAGGTGCGCGTTGGACACAAGCCCTGTCACCCGCAGCCCCGTGGTCTGCTCGATGCTCCGGATATGCTCCACGGCTTTGTCGATGGTGTCGCTGCCGGGGCGGTTGGGGTTCACCACGCACAGCAGCCGGTGGGGTTGGGCAAAATACTTCTTAAACTGGTTGAGGATCATCGCGCCCGCCGCGTCGCCGCCGCAGTCGAGGATCACGCGGCAGCCCTCGTCCTCCAGCGGTGCGCGGACGCCCGCGGAGATCACCTGCAATTCCGAGCCGTTGCGCCCGTGGAAGGGGTCGGAGTAGACCCGGACGCCCGCCGTCTCCAACTCGTCCTGCCTCTCGCGTGAGCGGAAGAACGGGTTTTCGATGTCGAGATCGGCGAGCGCCAAACGCTCGTCACGCCTCAGTTCCGCCAGCGCGAACGCCAGCGACACGGCGAACTCCGTCTTGCCGCTGCCGAAGTGTCCCGTCACGGCGATGATGCGCTCCCCCGCCGCCATCTGCTCCAAAAATGCGTTCATACCGCACCTCCCCGCGTTTTTGTCCATTCTATTGACCCCGCGCGGGCGCGTCAACGGTCATTATGCCCTACAGAATTTTGTTTGATACCCGCTTTTTTGTGTATGTCGTACATTGACGAATTACCGCTTTAGCGCGTAAAATCAGCTTACAATCTAGAAAGACTGTGACGAAGACGGTCGGAGACGGTTTTGATGACAGAGAGCCGGCGTTTGCTGAGAGCCGGAGCAAAGCTTTTTCCATTTGACCCATCACTTCCGAGTCGGAAGTCTGAGCGGCATATGCCGGGTAAGGCTTCCCGTGAGGCTGCGTGAAGGCCAAGGGCTTGCTGGAGCCTGATGAGTGGCGCGAGAGCGCAATTTGAGTGGTACCGCGGGTGTATTGTTACGCTCGTCTCAAAGAACTTTGAGACGAGCGTTTTCTTATGCCCGTCGAACAGGAGGAAAAAGCTATGGTAAGCACGACCACCAACGCGCTGCTCGAGGTCGCGGAGCGCATCCGCGAGCTGCGCATTCTAAGCGGCTACACCGAGGAGCAGATGGCGCGCCTGACCGGCGTCGGTCTGGACGAGTATCTGATCTACGAGCGCGGCGAGACCGATCTCCCCTTTACCTTTATCCACAAGTGCGCCATGACGTTTGGCGTGGAGATCATGGAGCTGATGGAGGGCGACACGCCGCGTCTGACCGGCTACGCCGTCACCCGCCGTGGCAAGGGGCAGCTCACCGCCAAGGAGCCGGGCATCGAGATCAGCTCCATCGCGCCGCTCTTCAAAAACCGCAAGGCGGATCCCTACTGGGTTCGCTACGAATACAACGAGGAAGAGCAGCGCCGCCCCATCCATCAGGTGACGCACAAGGGTCAGGAGTTCGACCTCATCATCGAGGGGCAGATGAAGATCAAAATCGGTGAGCACACCGAGACCCTCGGCCCCGGCGACTGCATCTACTACGACTCCGGCAAGCCCCACGGCATCATCGCCGTCGGCGGCGCGGACTGCACGTTCCTCGCGGTGATCCTCGCGGACGAGGAGGTGCAGTGGGATCACGGCCACATCGTCCAGACCGTCGAGGAGGACGGCAAGGAGATCTACCTGCTCAAGCCCTCGCTCGGCTACATGGACGACTTCGTTGCCACGACCGAGGACGAGACGGGCTATCCCCTGTCCGTGGACTTCAAGAACGTCGAGCGCTTCAACTTCGCCTTTGACGTGGTGGACGCCATCGCGGAGAAGGAGCCGAACCGTCTCGCGATGATCCACCTCGACCGCGAAAAGACCGAGCGCCGCTTCACCTTCGAGCAGATGAAGAAGATGAGCGCCCGCGCGGCGAACTACTTCCGCGCGCTGGGCATCCAGAAGGGCGACCGCGTGATGCTGGTCATGCGCCGCAACTGGGAGTTCTGGCCCGTGATCGTGGGGCTCCACAAGCTCGGCGCGATCGCCATTCCCGCGACGGATCAGCTTGTGGAAAAGGACTTTGAGTACCGCTTCCAGACCGCGGGCGTCTCCGCCATCGTCTGCGCCGCCTACGGCAACTGCGCGGCAGAGGCGGAGAAGGCGATGGAGCGCTGCCCCACGGTGAAGCTGCGCGTCATCAGCGGCGGCACGCGCGAGGGCTGGCACAGCTTCGACGACGAGTATGAGATGTATTCCAGCCGCTTCCGCCGCACCGAGGACTCGATCTGCGGCAGCGACACGATGCTCATGCTCTTCTCCTCCGGCACGTCGGGTTATCCCAAGGCGGTGGAGCACAGCTGCAAGTACCCGTTGGGGCACTACGTCACCGCGCGCTACTGGCACTGCGTCGATCCCGACGGCATCCACCTCACCATCTCCGACACCGGCTGGGGCAAGGCGCTCTGGGGCAAGCTGTACGGCCAGTGGATGAACGGCGCGGCGACGTTCGTGTACGACTTCGACCGCTTCAGCGCCGAGGACATCCTCCCGCTGTTCGCAAAGTACCAGATCACCACGTTCTGCGCGCCGCCGACCATGTACCGCTTCTTTATTAAGGAGGACCTCACCAAGTACGACCTCTCGTCGATCAAGCACGCGAGCATCGCGGGCGAGGCGATGAACCCCGAGGTCTACGAGCAGTTTAAGAAGATCACCGGACTATCCATCATGGAGGGCTTCGGCCAGACCGAGACGACGCTGGTCATCGGCAACTTCGTCGGCACCACGCCCAAGCCCGGCTCCATGGGCAAGCCCAACCCGATGTACTCCGTGGAGCTGATGGGTGCGGACGGCGAGAAGGTCAACACCGG
>CAMJGU010000132.1 GCA_946405325.1 uncultured Clostridia bacterium
TCAAGCCCCTCGCCGAGAAGATGATCACCCTCGGCAAGAAGGGCGATCTGGCGGCTTACCGTCAGGCGTTGGCGTTCATCACCCGTGAGGACGTCGCCAAGAAGGTCTTCAAGGAGATCGCCCCCGGCTACTCGGAGCGCAACGGCGGCTACACCCGCATCACCCGCACCGGCGTTCGCCGCGGCGACGCGGCTGAAACCGCAATGATCGAGCTCGTCTGAGCCGACAAGACAAAATGAAAAAAGCCCATTTAGATGGCCTTCTAGAAGCCGTCTAAATGGGCTTTTTGCTGCATACAATGCAGGTATGAAACGAAAACATTGGCTTTGTCTGCTCGTACTCCCGCTGCTGGCGCTGCTGTCGGCGAGAATTGCCGCTGTGACGCCTGCGCTTGCGCCGCAGCCGACCGGTTATATCGCCCTCACCTTTGACGACAGCCCCAACGGCGCGCTGACAGAGCGCCTGCTGGACGGCCTCAAGGAGCGCGGCGCCCACGCCACGTTCTTCATCATCGGGGAGCAGATCGAGGGGCAGGAGCCGCTGCTGCGGCGCATGGCGGAGGAAGGGCACCAGATCGGCAACCACACCTACACCCACCGCCGCCTGGACAACAGCGGCGCGGTGGGCGCACAGGAGCTGGCGCGCACCGAGGCAGCGCTCCAAAACGCGCTGGGCGGCAGCAATTACTGGATCCGCCCGCCGTGGGGCTTCGCCAGCGCGGAGACGCTTCGGGAAACCGACGTGCCGCTCATTTACTGGACGCTGGACACGGAGGACTGGCGCGCGCTGAACGCCGACCGCGTGGCGCAGTGTATTATCAGCAACGCGCAAAGCGGCGACATTGTGCTGTTGCACGACAGCTATGCCACCAGCGTCGACGCGGCGCTGTGCGCCATCGACGCGCTCTCCGCCGAAGGCTACGCCTTTGTGACGGTGGAGGAGCTGTTTGAGCAGATGGATGTGGAGCCGGAAACCGGCTGCCTGTACTGCCGCCCCGACGCCCTGCGGGAGGTAAAATGAAAAAGGGAACGCAAAAGCGTTCCCTTTCGAGTCGCATATCTCAGCGCTTGCGCAGCGCGACCTCGGCCTCGTCGACCATCTTCTGGCGGCGCTCCTCCAGTGCGGCGCGCTCGTCGCCGCTGGCCGCGGCCAGCTCCTTTTCGGCGTAGATGCGGATAAAGGCGACGGATTTCTTGTCAATCAGCCCCGCCAGCTTCTGCAGCTCCGGGAAGCTGAGCTTTTCCAGCACATCACCCTCTTCCGCCGCGTTGATGTCGCACGCGCCGGTGATGGTGTTGAACGCGGCGAGAACGTAGTTTTTCTGCGCGGTGTCGTAATAGTAGCGGCTGAGAATGCTGCCGTCGGCGACGACCTCGGACACGGCGCTCCAGCCGTTCTGCTGCATGGCGTCGTCCAGGACCGCCATCGGCGGGATCTGCACGGTGACGGGCTTGTAGGCAACGAGTCGGAGCCCCATGGCAAGCTCGCCCTTGATCTTTTCGGTGATGGTCATAGACATCGTCCTTTCCCAATGATTTGAAAATATTGTATCGTACCGGGCGGAGGCTTGTCAAGGTTGACATTACGGCGAAGCGTGTCGAAAAAATTTTTGTGTTTGGGTGTTGACACACATGGAAACGTGTGGTATATTATTTGAGCTGATTGTCCGCCGGTGTGGTGGAATTGGTAGACACAGGGGACTTAAAATCCCCCGGCAGCAATGTTGTACCGGTTCGAGTCCGGTCACCGGCACCAAAAATTATATATCGCGGAGTAGAGCAGTTGGCAGCTCGTCGGGCTCATAACTCTTGGAGCCACCAGCGTTCTTTTCGATAAGCGTCTACCCAAGAAAAAGTTAATATCGCGGGGTAGAGCAGTTGGCAGCTCGTCGGGCTCATAACCCGGAGGTCGAGGGTTCAAGTCCCTCCCCCGCAACCAGAAACACCGATTTTCGAGAGAAAATCGGTGTTTATCTCTCTAAATAGTTGCGATTATGAGCTGCGCAAATTTGCAACTGCTTTTGCCCATGGAGCCATCGTCGGAAAATTGAGCATATTTGCCCAAATTTTTCGCATGCCTTTTCTCGCTTGCTCGGAATGTTGAATTTTGTCTCGCGCCGAAACGTCGGCGCGATTTTTGCGTTCAAGTAGGCAACCGCGCACATTTTTCGCGCGGCTGCGTTGCAAGCGCCTATTGTCTGGCGGCACGGCGCGCGTCTCTCGGACGTCGGAGCGTCTGCGTCGAGAAGTCCGGCAACGACAAGTCGGCGAACTTTGCGCGCTTGGATGCTCCGTTCAGCCGCGGCGCAGTGACGAGCTTTTCCATATCAAGCTGGCTCGTCATCGTACCGATGGCCTCACGCTCAATTTCCGCGTTCTTGTGCAGATACTTCCGCGTCGTCTCGATGGAAGCGTGACCGAGGATGCCCTGCACGATGTTCAGCGGGATCTTTTCCTCTACCAGCCGCGTTGCCAGCGTATGGCGGAGCGCGTGCGGATTGACCTTCTTGATCTCGCAGCGTTTGGAAACCGCGCTGAGACGGATTTCAAAGCTCTTGGGATCGACATGCGTTCCAGCCTTCGACGGGAACATCAGGTTTTCCGGGTTCGGCCAGCTGCTGTGCGCCATCGTATAGAGGTGACGGATCAGCAGCTCGCAAAGCCCGTCAGAGATGGCAATCTCGCGGTAGGATGTTTTCGTCTTCGGCAGATTCTGGACGATCAGATGCGTTTTCTTGTTCGGGTCATAGTTGAGAATCCGAATATTGGGATTGTCCAGTGAGAGCGCCGCAGTGTTGACACGGATCAGGTTCTTGTTGATGGAAAGCGTCTGCCGCTCCAGATCGAGGTCCCCAATCTCCAGCGCCAACAACTCGCCGACACGAAGACCGGTAAACAAATCCGTGAGGATGGCGACACGCTGCGTCTCCAGCATGACCTCCTCCATAAAGATCTGCATCTCGCTCGGCGTCAGTACGCGCACTTCACGGTTTACGACCACGGGCCGCGTCGTCCCCAGCGCGGGATTGGCGTCGAGCTTGTACTTCGTGACAGCATAGCTGAAGAAATCCTTGAGGATCATGTGATGGTTACGGATCGTCTTCGGCGAGAGTCCGCCCTCCTTGCCGTCCCGGCGGGAGCCGTTGAGCTGTTTCTTTTGATAGTAGTCCTGCACGACGTCCTGCGTGATTGCGTAGAGGGGCAGCTTCGCGAAATACTCCGAGAAGTGGATGTTGTAGGTATCGAGATAACTGGCGTAGGTCGAGGGCTTGCGCGTGGGCGGCGACTTGTAGAGCTTGAGCCAACCGAGGAACGCATCTTCAAAGAGGATTTCCGACTCGGGGGAATGGCCGAGCGCAATGCGCAGCTCCTCCGCGCGTACCGCCTCGCTCTTTGCCGCTGCTTCCTGATCTTTTAGTGCCTCCTGTTCTGCGATCCATGCTTCCCTGCGCTCGCGGCAAATCGCCTTTGTGCGGCCCTTGAACGACTTGCGGAGAG
>CAMJGU010000133.1 GCA_946405325.1 uncultured Clostridia bacterium
GGAACGCGACGCCCATCGACGCCATCGTGCCCCACGACGTACCGGTCGCGAGCGAGGTGATCGAGCAGATCAGCACCACCGCCACGAGAAAGATCTTCGGGCTTAGGATCTTGAGACCGTAGTAGATCATCGTCGGCACCACGCCCGCGTCGATCCACACGCCGACGAGAATACCGACGACGGCGAGAATGATGATGGACTGAAGCGCCTTGTAGATGCCGTCGAGCATCATCTTCTCGAGGTCGTCCCATCGGAAGCCGATGCAAAGCGCCATGATCGCGGCGGCGCAGACGCCGAGGAACATCGGCGCGTGGACTTCGTCCACGCCCATGAACAGCGGGTTATCCAGCTCCATGATGGAGCTGGCCATCAGCGCGATCGTGATGCCAAGCACCACCAGCGCGTGCCACAGCTTCGGCTGCGGGTATTTCTTCTCTTCACTCATGAATATTGACCAGCCTTTCTTTGCAGAGCTTTGACGCCTGATCGGGTGATTAACGAGAGTTTAACACACCCGTCCGCCCTTGACAAGCGGCAAAGTATACAAAGAATCCCGTCATGTTTATGCATTATTAGCAAATTTGTATGTATATTTATGCATATCAGTTGTCTTGCACGAGCAGCATCCTGCCGTAGCCGCTCAAATGCGTTTCCACCGCGTCATAGGGCACGGTAAACGTCGGCAATCCCGCGGCGTGGCCGCCGAGGGCATATTGCGGATAGACGAGCGTGACACCCTCCGCGCCGAGATACACCGCGCAGCCGTCCAGGGACTCCGCCGCGGCCTCCCAGCCGTCGGAAAAGCGCTCGTCCATACCGCTCTCCCGCGCCTGCGCGACGACCGCTTCGGTCAGGGCAGCGCGCAGGGCGTCCGGATCGTTTGCGAGATCGTACCATGGCACGAACCGCCCCTCCGCGAGGTCATAGCTCCACGCGCGGGCGAAGCGCAGCGCGTGCGCGCCGCTGTAATCGGCGCTGCCGAAGGCAAGGGCGGAATACAGCCGCTGCGTACAGTGCGCGTCCGTTACGGACAGCTGCAGCAGCACGGGACGGTTCCAGTCCTCCTCCCCGCTCGCGGCGTAGCCGTACACGGCGTCGCTGCGCAGGCTCGCGTACTCCGCGAGCAGCCGGTCGCGCACGGCGTCCATCTCGGCGTTGAAGCCGTCGCGGACGCCCGCGAGCGCCGCGGGCGGCGCCGCGCCGGGTGCGGCGCGGTCGCTTTCGAGCACCAACCGCGGCAGCTCCAGCTCATACCACGCAATCAGCTTGCCGCTGTCGCCGGCGAGGTAGTCGTCGCTGTCATACCACGTTCCTGCCGCGAAGCGCCACGCGTTGTCCGCGCCGCAGCCGGAGAGCAGCAGGCACAGGAAAAGCAGCCCGGCAAGCCGCCTCACGCGATCTGCAGCAGCGCCGCGCCGGAATCGTTCAGATATGGGGCAAGCACGTCATAGCTGATGTCAAACATGGGGATGCCCGCGGCGTGGGGCGCGATATCGTACTCGCTGAACCAGACGGTCATGGTCCTGTTGCCGCCGAAGAACACGTTGAAGTCCTCCGCGCCGCGGATGGCCTCCTCATAGTTCTCAAAATACCCCTCGGCGAGCCCCTGCGCCTCGATCTGGGCGAGGATCTCGTCCGCGACCGCGGCGCGCAGCGCGGCGGGATCGTCGGCAAGATCGTTCAGCGTGAAGAATTTGCCGTTTTGCAGGTCATAGTTCCACGCCATCATATAATTATTGGGGTGCGCGCCGCCGGTGTAGTTGCTGCCCGCGCCCACGATGCTGACCATGTTATCGCTCATGAAGGTATCGGTCACGCCGAACTCGTCGTAGCAGGGCATAAACTCGATGTTCTCGCTCGTCTGCCACTCATAGACCTCGCGGCTTTGCGCCGCGAACTCGGAGTCCTCCGCGTAAGTCTCCGCCGCGAAGGCGTCCATGGCGTCGTTGAAGGTCTTGCACACCGCCTGCATCTCCTCGCCGCCGTCGGTGGTGAGATAGTTCAGCGTGTACTTCGTGCTGCCGACAAGCGTGCCGTCCTCAGCGGTGATCTCGGTCTCCGCCGTGCGCGCCTCGACGGTGTAGGTCGCGGCCTGCTCCTGCGGCTCCGCGGCGGTCTCGGCGGGCTCGGTGGTCTCGACGGGCTGCGCCGGGATCGCCTCGACCATCTCGTTGTTCTTCCCGCCGCAGGCGGCGAAGGACAGCGCCAGTACCAGCGCCAACATCAGGGAAATTGCGTTTTTCATGGTAATTTTGCTCCTATTTTTGCCTGTGGTTGTTTTTTGTTGTCCGAAATGGACAAATTATGATTATACTACATCGATCGATGGATGTAAAGGACGAATCACGGGGTTGGTGCGCCACTCGCCGCCGCCCGTGCTTTGCGCGAGGTCGGGGTACGCGAGGGCGTAGAGATCGGTGGCTTTGGCCTCCCACTCCATCAGACGCTGCGCGGCGGGAGAAAGCTCCCGCACGTCCGCGGGCTTGATGAGCACCGGCAGCGCCGCGGTCTTGCGCATATCGTGCAGCAAGGCTTTTCCCCTGTCATTCATCGCCAGCACGCGGAGATACGGCACCCTCTCCGGACGCTCGGCGTTCGGAAGTCCAAGATACATCGCAAGCAGCATCCGCCGCAGCCGCGCGTGGGCGTAGCGCTTCGTTTTCACCGCGTCCAGCAGCTCCGCGACGCCGGTTGCGCGGCGCGCGGCGTCGAAAAAGCGGTGGTACAGCCCCTCGTTCCCCTCGTCGTAGGCGGCGAACTCGTCCTCGCCCATCGTCCGCAGCCGCGCGAGGATCGCGCGCTCCGCCGCTGCCACCGTCACCGGCGCAAGACCCGCCGCGCGCTCCGCGTCGCAGAGCCGCCGCATGTCGGGGGTGAGATAGGGCGCGGCGCGCTCCATGTGGGCGCGGAGGTACGACGCGGAGGCGTATTCGCCCGACGGTGCGCCGTCGTGCGCCGCGCCCATGCGCGGCAGCGCCAGCGGCGCAAGCGCCGTGCCGCGCAGCGCCTTGCAGTACTCCACGCCCAGAATGTCGTTGGGATTTGCCAGCACCGCCGCGTCCGCGCCTGTCAGTTTTTCCGCCGCACGCTGCCGCGCCGATGCAAAGGAATCTCCCTTGTCAAGCTCGGATTTGAGAGCTTCCGCGAACGCGTCATCGGTCAGCGCGTCCGCGACGCGCGTGAGCGTATCCGTGTCCGCGCACTCGCTGCCGAACGCGAGCGTGTCCACGACGCCCGTGGCGGCGAGCTCCTCCACCCCGCCTTTCGCGAAGCCCTCAGCGGACGCGGTCGCCCACGGCAGCGGCAGCTCCAGCACCAGATCGGCGCCGCCGCAGATCGCCGCCTCGGCGCGCACGTGCTTGCGCACGATGGCGAAGTCCCCGCGCTGGGTGAAGTTCCCGCTCATGGCGCAGACGACCGCCGTCGCGCCGCGCCGCCGCAGCTCCGCGAGCTGCCACGCGTGGCCCGTGTGGAAGGGGTTGTATTCGCAGAT
>CAMJGU010000134.1 GCA_946405325.1 uncultured Clostridia bacterium
CTGCATGCGCTTTAAGTCCGTAAAGGCGCGGTCCTTCGCCGCCTCGAACCGGAGCGTTTCCTCGCGGGGCGACAGGCTGGACGGGTGCTTATTGGGTTTATTGGCACGATGCAGATAGTGGATCGGTCCGATGCTCAATCCACCCTGCACGAAAACGCCTTGTAATCGGATCATCGCCGCGCTCCTTCTGGGACAATTTGTGTCCCAAAAAAGTTTGTGGGAGAGAAATATTTTTTAGGTTGACAAGCGTCGAAAACTATGACAAAATCCGCGTATAACTTAAAAAAGAAAAGTGCTGACCGGCCTGCCGGGGCAGCCGAGCCACCTGCGAAATCATGAAGAGAGGCGAATGGGAGAGGGAAATGTCACACAAAAAGGAAGCAATCATTGAGGCGTTTGTCCAGCTGCTGGACGAGAAACCCGCGAAGCGGATCACCGTCAACGACATCGCCGCGCACTGCGGCATCGGGCGCAACACGTTCTATTATTATTTCCCAAGCATCCCGGCGCTGTTCGAGGCGCTGGAGGAGCAGTGGGTGGAAATGATCCGGGACTGTGCCGCGCCGCGATCCATCATGGACTGCGTGGCGCCTTTGGTAGACTATGCCGCCGAGCATAAGTCGGGCTTCCTCTATGTGTACCGCACGGTCGACCGTGTCCGCTTTCAGGAGGATCTGGACCGACTGTGGATGAACATCGTCAGCCGCTATATTGAGCAGACGGCGGAGAAAACCTCGGACGAGGAAGAGTCCAGACTGCTGATCCGGACGCTCAAGTGCGCCTTTGTCGGCATGACGCTCGACTGGCTGGATCATGACATGGCGTATGATCTCATTGAGAGCGTGCACCGCACCTGCCGCCTTTTGCACGCAAAGATCGGACATGAATTTTGAATCGGCCCAACAGTATCTTCCGTTGATCCGGTGTGATCCAATCATACCAGATGGTACCAGGCTTCGTCAAGAAAAAGCGCTCCGCCGTGGATGGGCGGGGCGCTTCGATTTTTGCTGGACAAAATACAAAAAGTGAGTACAATATAGCTACTGAAGCAGTTGATGCGGTGCAGGGAGCGTGCTATGAACGAGAAGCGTGAAAAACTATGGATCAGCGCCGGGATCTATGTGCGCGCCGTTGTCAAATGGCTGTGCGTTGCCAGTGTGACGGGCATATTGTGCGGCGTGATCGGCACGTCGTTCCACGTCGGCGTGGAGCGCGCGACGGAACTGCGCATGACGCACCCGTGGCTGCATTACCTCCTTCCGCTGCTGGGCATTCCGGTGGTGTGGAGCTATAAGCTCTGCCGTGTGGAGGGCATCGGAACGGACAGCATTCTCGAGGAAGTGCACTCCGGCCGCGGCGTATCGCTTGCGCTGCTGCCTGCGATCTTCGTTTCGACCATTTTGACGCACCTCGGCGGCGGCAGCGTCGGCCGCGAGGGCGCGGCGCTGCAAATGGGCGGCGCCATCGGCTACCAGAGCGCACGGCTGTTCCGGTTGGACGAGAGCGACAAGCGCACGACCACCACCATCGGCATGGCGGCGTTTTTCTCGGCGCTGTTCGGCACGCCGATGGCGGCGACGGTGTTCGCCATGGAGATCACGAACGTCGGCCGTGTTTACTATGCGCAGATGTTCCCTTGTCTGGTTGCCGCACTCGTGGCTTACGGCGTGTCGCTGCTGATGGGCGTAGCGCCCACCGCGTTTGCCGTCACGGTGCCGGGACTGGAGCCGCTGATGCTGCTGCGCGTCGCCATATTGGCGGTGCTGTGCGCGTACCTGTCCGTGCTGTTCTGCGAGACGATCCACGCCGTCGGAAAGCAGGCGGCAAAACGCCTGCCGAACCCATGGCTGCGTGCCGTGCTCGGCGGCTGCGCGATCGTGATTTTGACGCTGCTGCTGGGGACGACGGACTACAACGGCGCGGGCATGGAGGTCATCAACGCCGCGGTCGTGCAGGGTTCGGCGCGCCCCGAAGCATTTGCCTGCAAGCTGCTCTTTACCGCGATCACCTTAGCGGCGGGCTTTAAGGGCGGCGAGGTCGTTCCCTCGTTCTTCGTGGGCGCGACCTTTGGATGCGTCGTCGGACCGCTGCTGGGGATGCCCCCGGGCTTTGCCGCGGCAGTCGGATTGGTGTCCGTGTTTTGCGGTGCGGTCAACTGTCCGCTTGCGTCAACGTTTCTCGCGCTGGAGCTGTTTGGCTCGCAGGGGCTGATCTACTTTGCCATGGCCTGCACGTTGAGCTTCGTGTTTTCAGGCTACAGCGGCATTTATTCCAGCCAGCGTATTCTTTACGACAAGCTCAAAGCACAATATATTAATGTGCAGACCAACGATCACTATGAAGGAATCAAAAAGGAGTAACCCATGAACCATTTTGAAAAGATTCGCAGCAAGCTGGACGCTTACGGGCTCGATGCCATGCTGCTGACGCAGGAAGCAAACCGTCTGTACGCCTCCGGTTTTCATTCGACAGACACGGACGGCACGGCGTTGGTGACGAAGGACGGAACCTATTACTGGACGGATTCGCGCTACATTGAGGCGGCGGAGCGCGAGGTCAAAGACGCAAAGGTGGAGCTCGTGACCATCGGCCGCGGCTACTCGGTGCTCATCAACGAGGCCATTGACCGCCATGGGCTGAAGACCATCGGCTTTGAAGACGAGTATATGACGGTCGCCGATTGGAAACAGTATCAGGAAAAGCTGCACGCGGAGCTCAAGCCCGCGACCAAGCTGCTCACGGAGCTGCGCATGGTTAAGGACCCGGAGGAGCTGGACGCACTGATCGGCGCGCAGCGCATCGCGGAAAAGGCGCTCTCTGAGATCTACAACGACATCAAGCCCGGCGTCACCGAGAAGGAGATCGCCGCGAAGCTGACCTATCTGATGCTGCGCTATGGCGCGGAGAATATGTCCTTTGATCCCATTGTCGCCTCCGGCACCAACGGCAGTATCCCGCATGCTGTGCCCAGTGAGAAGAAGATCGCGGCGGGTGAGTTTGTGACGATGGACTTCGGCTGCATCTATCACGGCTACTGCTCCGATATGACCCGCACGGTCGCGGTGGGCCATGTGACCGATGAGATGGATCGGGTCTATCACGTTGTGCTGAACGCGCAGCTTGCCGGCATCGCCGCGGCAAAAGCAGGCGTGCCGGGCTGCGACATCCACAATGCTGCGGCCAAGGTGATCGCGGACGCGGGCTATGGTGACTACTTCGGACACGGCTTCGGTCACGGCGTCGGCGTGGAGATCCATGAATCCCCGCGGGCAAGCACCACGTGGAAGGATCCGCTGCCGGCGGGCGCGGTCATTTCCGCGGAGCCGGGCATCTATATTCCCGGGAAATTCGGCGTCCGCATCGAAGACGTCATCGTGATTCAAGACGGCGGCTGCGAGAACATCCATCGCGCGCCCAAGGAACTGATGATATTATGATCAAAAAGCGACTGAAACAGATTGCCGTGCTCGCGCTGCTGGTGCTGGCG
>CAMJGU010000135.1 GCA_946405325.1 uncultured Clostridia bacterium
GGAGCAGCGTGTTTTCCACCACCGGCACATAGGCGGAGTAGAACACCCGCCGCAGGCGATAGCGCCCGTAGAGCGACTCCGTGAGGCGCAGGATGTGCCGGTCGCTCTCGCCGGTGGCGCCGACGATGAGCTGCGTCGCCTGTCCCGCGGGGGCGAAGCGCGGCGCGGAGCGGTATTTCACGAGCTCTGCCTTGCTCTCCGCCTCCTGATCGCGGATCTGGCTCATGGGCGCGAGGATCGCGGCCTTGGTCTTGTTGGGCGCGAGCTTTTTGAGCGACGCCTCGCTCGGCAGCTCGATGTTGACGCTCAACCGATCCGCCAGCAGCCCCAGCGCCGTCACCAGCTCCGGCGACGTGCCGGGGATCGCCTTGGCGTGGATGTAGCCGTTGAAGCGGTACTCCTCGCGCAGCAGGCGCAAGGTCGTCACCATCTGCTCGGTGGTGCGGTCGGGCGAACCCAGCACCGCGGAGGAGAGGAACAGCCCCTCGATGTAGTTGCGCCGGTAGAACCCGATGGTCAGCTCGCACAGCTCCCGTGGCGTGAAGGTCGCGCGCGGCGTATCGTTGCTGCGGCGGTTGACGCAATACGTGCAGTCGTAGGAGCAGTCGTTGGACATAAGCACCTTCAGCAGCGTCACGCAGCGCCCGTCGGCGGAGAACGTGTGGCAGCAGCCGACGATGGACGACGACGTGCAGCCGATCATGCCTTCCTTGAACCCGCGCCGCGCGCCGCTGGACGTACAGGCGGCGTCGTACTTCGCGGCGTCGGAGAGGATGGTGAGCTTATCGAGCAGCTCCATAACGCGTCAGCTTACGCGGCGTGGCGCGCGGATTCCAGCTCCAGCTCCGCGCAGGGGAAGTCGATCACGCGGGAAGCGCGCGCCGCGCGGCGCGCGCGGCGGTGCGCGGCAGGACGGGGCGCGTCCAGCCACGCGACGAACTTCATCAGGCCCATGGTCACGGTCGCCGCACCCAGCAGCACGAAAAACATCGTAGTCGTCATGTCGAAAACCTCCGTAGAATCTTTGTTCGATTGTGATTATAAATCGAACATTTGTATTTGTCAAGAGGAATCGAACAAAAATTGCAAAAAATTCGCCCTGCCGAGGGCGGTTGCCTTGACAGGGTGGGGTGGGTCTGATAAAATGCATTTGGGCGTCGCGATCCTGCGAGGGAGGAGAGTCCCCTCAAGCTCTCACGGCGGTTTGGCTACATATCCCCGAAAGGGGGTGATAGCATGCAGCTTACCTGGACGTTTCACATCCGGAAATGGACTGTGAGCATCGTGGTAAAAAGCAGAAACCGCCACTCTGCCAAGTGACGGTTTCTATTCTGTAGAAATTTGAACTTCTGAGTCAACCGCTGTCGCGGCGTTCTCTATGCTTATTATACCGCTTTTCCCCGCAAAGTCAAGCGGTTTTCGGAGGAACCCCATGAACGATTTCACCACCCGATATATCGCCGCGCGGCGAAACGCCATCGCGCGGGATTTTGCGCGATTGAACCCCGAACAGCGCCGCGGCGTGCTCACCACCGAGGGGCCGCTGCTGCTGCTCGCCGGCGCGGGCAGCGGCAAGACGACCGTGCTCATCAACCGCGTCGCGAACATCCTCACCTACGGGCGGGGCAGCGACTGCGATACGGTTCCAGAGAGCGCCACAGAGGACGACCTCGCATTCCTCGAATCCTATCCGGAGCGCCCGACGCCCGACGAGCGGAACCGCATGATCCACCTCTGCGCGGTGGAGCCGCCGCGCCCGTGGCAGGTGCTGGCGGTGACCTTTACCAACAAGGCGGCGAATGAGCTGCGCGAGCGGTTGGACGCGTTCGGCATCGAGGGGGCGCGCGATGTGTGGGCGCTGACCTTCCATGCCGCCTGTGTGCGCATCCTGCGGCGCGACATCGACCGGCTCGGCTTCGCGTTGGACTTCACCATCTACGACACCGACGATTCCCGCCGCGTGGTGCGGGACATCGTGCGGGAGATGGACTTGGACGAAAAGACCTTCGCGCCGCGCGACGTGCTCTCCGTCATCTCCAGGGCGAAGGACGCGATGGAGACCGCGCGGGATTTCGCGGGGCATTGGAGCGGCAGCGGGGACTGGCGCAAGGAGCAGATCGCGAAGATCTACACCGCCTACGACCGCGCGCTGCGCGAGGCGAACGCGTTGGACTTCGACGATATCCTGCTCCACGCGGTGACGCTGCTGCAAAGCTATCCCGAGGTGCGCGACTACTACCGCCGCAAGTTCCGCTACGTCCTCATCGACGAGTATCAGGACACCAACCGCCTGCAATACCTGCTGATGAAGCAGTTGGTGGGGAAGAACGGCAACATCTGCGTCGTCGGCGACGACGACCAGAGCATCTACCGCTTCCGCGGCGCGGACATCACGAATATCCTCAACTTTGAGGCGGAGTACAGCGGCACGCGCACGATCCGGCTCGAGCAGAACTATCGCTCGACGCAGCACATCCTCTCCGCCGCCAACGCGGTCATCGGGCACAACACCGAGCGCAAGGGCAAGAACCTCTGGACGGACGCGGGCGACGGCGATAAGGTCACCATTAAGACCGTGTTCAACGAGTCCGACGAGGCGAACTTCGTCGTTTCGTCCATCATGTCGGACTACAACCGGGGCAAGAACTGGCGGGACAACGCGATCTTGTACCGCATGAACGCCCAGTCCAACGCGCTCGAATACGCGTTCAAGCGCAACGGCGTGCCGTATCAGGTCGTCGGCGGCATGAAGTTCTTCGAGCGCGCCGAGATCAAGGATATGCTCTCGTACCTCGCGGTGCTCAACAACCCCGCGGACGACCTCCGGCTGCGGCGCATCATCAACAACCCGCCCCGCGGCATCGGGAATACCAGCATCGACGCGGTGCAGCATCTGGCGGCGGAGCAGGGCATCCCCATGTACGAGGTGGTGCGCCACGCGGACGAGTACGCGGGCCTCAGCCGCGCGGCGGGGAAACTGAAGCAGTTCGCCGCCATGATGGACGGCCTGCGCGCCGCGGCGGAGGATATGACGCTGCCCGACCTCTACGACCGCCTGTGCAGGGACAGCGGCTACACCCGCGCGCTGGAGGAGAAGAACGACATGGAGAGCCGCGGGCGGCTCGAAAACGTGCAGGAATTGAAGTCCAACATCCTCGCGTTTCTCGAAAACGATCCGGAGGACGCGACGCTCTCGGGCTTTTTGAACGAGATCGCGCTCTACACCGACCTCGACAGCGCCAGCACCGACAACGCGGTGACGATGATGACCATGCACAGCGCGAAGGGTCTGGAGTTCCCCTGCGTCTACGTCGTCGGCATGGAGGAGGGCGTGTTCCCCGGCCTTCGCGCCATCGGCGAGGAGGAAGAGCTGGAGGAGGAGCGGCGGCTGTGCTACGTCGCCATGACCCGCGCGAAGGAGAAGCTGACGCTCACCAACGCGCGCCAGCGCATGCTCTTCGGC
>CAMJGU010000136.1 GCA_946405325.1 uncultured Clostridia bacterium
GTCGATCAGCTTCACGCGCTGCGGCGCGGCAGGCTCGCAGCCGTTCGCCGTCCAGTAGACGCAGAAGCCGCGCAGGGCATCGGGCGCGTGGGTCAGCTCATGGGGCGAGTTCGCCACGTCGTTGGCGCGATGCTCGTCGTACTGCAGAAGCGGCAGACAGCGGATGAGGTTGCGGCAGTTCGGGAAAAAGCGGATGCGCGGGCGCTTGACACCGTCCTCGCCCTCGCGCACCTTGAGCCACTCCTTGACCGCGAGCCAGCCGTTGACGCGGTCGTTGCTCGTTTTCGTCAGGTAGACGCCGTGCTCGGCGAAGATGTCCGCGACGCTCTTGCCGCTCTCCTGTCGGGCGTTCCAGAGGTCGGGCGGCGCGAGATAGGCAGTGATGGTTTTCTCCCCCGCCAGCGCCCTGACCGCCTCCGCCGCCTCGGAGATGATGAGGCCGTCGTGGCCCTCGCCCCGGTCGCGGCCCTCGTAGACCTCGCCCACGACCCAGGCGTTTCCCGCCTCGTCCACGCCGATGAGCAGCGCCGCCAGCATATCGAGGCCGTAGTCCATCGTGACGTACCAGCGCCACCACGGCGAGGGCTGGAACGGCTCGCAGACGTGAACCTCCCGATCCCACTCGGTGAAGTACTGCCCCACGAACACATCCCAGTTGCCGTCGCGCCACGCCTCGCGCAATCCTCGGGGCAGGTTGTCCAGCCGCCGGACGTACTCCGGGTCCTTCTCCACGAGGATCTTGTTGTCCGTCACCTTGGCGGGGATGAATACATAGTCCTCCGGCCGCTCGCCGCCGCGAAAGTCCCGGTCGATGAACAGCCGCTTCACCCACGCGTGCCCCGGCCCGCCGGGGTTGCAGGTGAGATACATCCGCTTGGGGAAGTCGTTCGCGCCGCGCAGCGCGGCGGTCAGCGTCGCGTACTGATACTCGGTGAAGTGTGTCGCCTCGTCCATGAAAATGACGTCGTATTCCTGCCCCTGGTACTGGTCCACGTCGCTCTCGCTGTCGCAGTAGCCGAAGACGATCAGGCTGCCGTTGGGGAACTCGAACGCCTTGTCCGTCGCCTTGTAGTCCGCGACGCCGCGCAGCAGCTTTCGCATGGGGCGGATGTGGTTCTCCCGCAGCTCGACGAGCGTGCGGCGCAGGATCAGGATGCGGATGCCCGCGTAGCGCGCCGCCATCAGCACGGATTTGTGCTGCACGCACCAGCTTTTGCCGCCGCCGCGCGCGCCGCCGTAGCAGACGTAGCGCTCCCGCGCGGCGAAAAACAGCTCCTGCTTCGGCTGCGGCGGCGGGAGCACGATCTCAGTCGCCACGCTCGCCCACCTCGTCGGACAGCGTCAGAATGACGCGGTTGCCGTCGATGTTCGCCGCCTTGATCGGCACGTCCAGCCCCAGGATCTTGCTGATCTGATCCAGCGCACTCAGCGCGCCCTTGGCGTCGAAGCCCTTCGGCTCCTCCTGAATGCATCGGTCATACACCTCCAGATACTTCCGGATCACGTCATCCTGCGACAGCTCCGGTTCCTTCTTCTTTCTTGCAGCCATGTCCTCACCTCCCTTCGTCACCGATGATCAAGCCCTGCGCCGCCCCTCCATTTGTAGCCTGTTGCGTTACTTTTTGCATAAAAAGCGTCCGCCCAGTCCGATCCACGGGCGCGCTTCCCGCCCACCACAACTTTGTCATCGGTAACTTTTTAAGTTGCATATAGTCTAACATACGTTCGATAACTTGTCAAGTTCTTTTTTCTTGATTTTTGAAAAATTTTATGGTAGGATAATGACATTATCATAAAAGGAGAGATCGCCATGACGCTGGGGGAACGCATCAAGGGCGCGCGCGAGGCGCTGAAGATGACACAGGAGGAGCTGGGCGCGCTGTGCAACACCACCAAGCAGACCATCTTCAAATATGAGACGGGCATCGTCACCAACATCCCGCTGGACCGGCTGGAGCTGTTGAGTGAGAAGTTGGGCGTCACCCCCGCCTACCTCACCGGTTGGACGACGGACGCCGCGGTGGCGCTGCCGGAGAAGCTGCAATCGCTCTCCGAGCCCTTCGGCCAGCTCAACGACGCCGGACAGGACAAGGTCATCGGCTACACCACCGATCTCGTCTCCTCCGGCAAGTACGTCCGTACCGAACCGTCGCGGGTGATTCCCTTCCCCAAGGCGAAGCGCCGCGCCGACGGCTTTGTGGAGTTCAAGGTCTACGATCAGCCCGCCGCCGCGGGTCTCGGCAACTACATCGACGCTCCCGCCTTTATCGTCGAGCAGTACCCCGCCATGCTCGCGCCCGAGGGCGCGGACTTCGGCGTGCGCATCTCCGGCGACTCCATGGAGCCGGAGATCCCCAACGGCTGCACCGTGTTCGTCCGCCCCACCCCGGCGGTGGACGTGGGCGACATCGGCATCTTCGTCTACGACGGTCAGGCGTACTGCAAAAAGCTGATCGCCGACCGCGCCGCGCGCCGGACGCTGCTGCGCTCCCTCAACCCGAAATACGCCGACATCGTGGTGGAGGACGAGTCCCGCATGCGCACGCTGGGCAAGGTGCTGGGTCACTACCCTGAATAACATTATCGGAAACCGTTTTATGTAGACTCATAAAGTTTTCTGTAAACCGCATAGTCTTTCGCATATAAAGAAACCCGCTCGTCGAGCGGGTTTCTTCATTTTTGGAACGTTTCACAAGAAATCGGCGCAGAATTCGTTTCCCGCCGACCGGAAAGATTATGTCAATTTCTGTCGGTCAATTCCGACCATTCTTTTCGTAAAGTCGATTACTTTGGCCTATCGGAAATCATTTTCCGGTCAAACGCGCCTCCGATCACAAAAGCTGCGCCAAAAGCTCCTCCGGGGTGTCCACGATGGTCGTTGCGCCCGCCGCTTGCAGCGCGGCGCGGGAGCGGAAGCCCCAGCTCACGGCGATGAGGGGCAGCCCCGCGTTTTGCGCCGTCGCCACGTCCACCTCCGAGTCGCCGACGTAGACCGCGCCGGTTTTCTCCGCGCCCAGCGCGGCGAGGGCGGCGTCCACCGTGTCCGGCGCGGGCTTGCGGCGGAGCGACGGCGTCTCTCCGATGGCGACGTCCATCAGCGCGCCGAAGTGCTCGGCGCTGAGCAGCCGCACCGCGGCGTCCGGCTTGTTGGACACCACCGCCAGCTTCTTCCCCGCGTCCTTGAGGCGGCGCAGCGCTTCCACCACGCCGGGGTAGGGCTTCGTGTGGTCGCGGCAGTGCTCGGCGTAGTGCGCGCGGTAACGTGAGAGGGCGTCGTCGATAGCGTCGTCGCCGCTGCCCTCCGGCAGGGCGCGGCGGATCTGATTCCGCGCGCCGTTTCCGACGTAACTTCGGATGTCATCCAAACTGCGCTCCGGATGCCCCAGCTCCCGCAGCACGGCGTTGGTGCTCGCCCAGAGATCCTGTAACGT
>CAMJGU010000137.1 GCA_946405325.1 uncultured Clostridia bacterium
AGGCGTAGAACTTCAGCGCGCGGCCGCCGGTGGTGACCTCGGGGTTGCCGTACATGACGCCGACCTTTTCGCGCAGCTGGTTGATGAAGATAACGATGGTGTTGGTCTTGTTGATCGCGCCGGTCAGCTTGCGCAGCGCCTGCGACATGAGGCGGGCATGGAGGCCGACAAAGCTGTCGCCCATCTCGCCCTCGATCTCCGCGCGGGGCACCAGCGCCGCCACGGAGTCCACCACGATGACGTCGATCGCGCCGGAGCGCACCAACGCCTCGCAGATCTCCAGCGCCTGCTCGCCGGTGTCCGGCTGGGAGATCAGCATGTCCTCGATGTTGACGCCCAGCGCCCGCGCATAGGTCACGTCCAGCGCGTGCTCGGCGTCAATGAAGGCGACCTCGCCGCCCTGCTTCTGTGCCTGCGCCAGCACGTGCAGTGCCAGCGTGGTCTTACCGGAGGACTCGGGGCCGTAGATCTCGATGATGCGCCCGCGGGGCAGGCCGCCCACACCCAGCGCCAGATCCAGCGCCAGCGAGCCGGTGGAGATGGACTCGATGTTCACCGCCGCCTTGCCGTCGCCGTAGCGCATGATGGAGCCCTTGCCGTAGGTGCGCTCGATCTGCTGCATGGCGGTCTCGATCGCGCGTTTCTTCTCCTCGGAAGCCGCCGTCGCCGCCTTTGTCGCTTTCGTCTCTGCCATAGTCGATTCCTCCGTATGATGTAAACTTTTTATCCTTGCTATATCTCTTCCCACAGCGTGCCGAATACCACGCGGGGGATATCATTCAAATCCTTGACGATCTCCACGTCGCCGAAGCCGTTCGCGCGCATCAGCCGCAGCACGGCGTCCGCCTGGCCGATGCCGACCTCAAAGAGCAGCTTGCCTCGCGGCCGCAGGGCGTCGCGCCACTTTTCGCAGATCGCGCGGTAGAAATCCAGTCCGTCCGCGCCGCCGTCCAGTGCAAGATGCGGCTCATGGTCGCGCACCGACGTGTCCAGCGTCTCAATGTCCGCCGTCGGGATATAGGGCGGGTTGCTGACGATCACGTCGAATTCGCCCAGCTGCCGAGAGGGCTTCTCCCGCGCGTCCACGCGCACGACGCTGACGCGGCCGCTTAGATCGTTGCGTCGGACGTTCTGGCGGCAGACCTTGATGGCCTCCTCGTCCAGCTCGCCCAGCGTCACGCGGGCGCTCGGCACGTGCTTCGCCACCGCGAGTCCGATGCAGCCGCTGCCCGCGCAGAGGTCCAGCACCCGCGGCTCCGCGCAGTCCTGCGCCGCCTCGATGGCGCGCGCCGCCAGCACCTCGGTGTCCGGACGCGGGATCAGCACCGCGCGGGAGATATCCAGCGGCATGCCGTAGAACTCCCACTCGCCGATCAGATACGCCACCGGCTCGCCGGCGAGGTGCCGCGCGGCAAGGTCGTTGACCTCACGCTCCACCTCCGGCGGGATGTAAAGTCGGCTGTCCCGCACGAACTCCGCGTTGGTCTTGCCCGACGCGGCGCAGATCAGTTCCCGCGCCGCCCGGGTCGGGTCGAACACGCCCGCCGCCTTAAAGCGCCGCCGCGTGTCCAGATACAGATCATTGTACGTCGTCGCCATGGCCTACCACGCGTCCTTGCCCTTCTCGGCGGGGATCACCAGCTCGATCGCCTTGATCGCCACCTCCAGCATGGAGTCGTCCGGCTCGTTGGTGGTGAAGTTCTGGAGCCACAGGCCCGGGCGGGACAAGAACCGCGTCAGCGCCGTGTCGTGTCCGCCGACGTAGCGGTTGAACTCGTACGCCACGCCCACGATGGGGATGAGCAGCAGCAGGTGCATGGCAAAGCGCACCCACAGATTGCGCCACTCCACAAAGCTGAACACGGCGCTTGAGATGATGACCGAAATGACGATCACCACGAACAGAAAGCTGGTGCCGCAGCGGGGGTGAAAGCGTTTTTGCTTGCGGCAGTTCTCCACCGTCAGTGGTAGACCCGCCTCGTAGCAGAAAATGGTCTTGTGCTCCGCACCGTGATACTGGAACACGCGCTGGATGTCCTTTTGCTTCGACACCAGCAGCATGTACGCAAAGAAGATCAGCAGCTTGATCGCCGACTCCACCACGTTGTGCAGCGCCGCGCTCTTGATGTACGGGTCGATGAAGCCCGCGAGGAACGTCGGCAGCAGGAAGAACAATCCGATGGTCATGCCCAGCGACAAAACGACCGCAAGCCCTGTGACAAGCTTCTGCGCCGCCTCGCCGCTGAAGTGCTTTTCGATCCAGAGGTCGAACTTCGACGGCTGAACCAGCTCGTCGTCGGGGAAATAGTCCGCCGAAAACATCAGCGCCTTGACGCCGCGCACCATCGAATCCACGAAGGTCACCGCCCCGCGGATGATGGGAAGGCCGAGGATCGGGTACTTGTCCCGCGTGAGGGTGATCTCCTCCTCCTTGATGACCAGCCCCTCCGGCGAGCGGACGACGATCGCCTGCTTGCCCGGGCCGCGCATCAGGATGCCCTCGATCAGCGCCTGACCGCCGATGCTGGTGCGAAATGTGCAGCTTTGTTGTTCTGCCATGGTGTTACTCCTTATGATGTGCCATCATAGCACACCTTTTTCTAAAATGCAATATTTGTTCGATAACTTTTTATTCTTTTTCAATTTCTCCGTTGGCGGAGAGCGGGATCGCGATGGTCACCACCGCGCCGCTGTGCCCGTCGTCGGCGTTCGACACCTCGAAGCTGCCGCCGTGGAGCTTCACGATCTCGTCGCACACGGCGAGGCCGATGCCGCTGCCGCGCGCCTTGGACGAGCCCTTATAAAACTTCTGCTTGACAAAGGGCAGCTCCTCCGGCGGAATGCCGGGGCCGTAGTCCCGCACGCGGATGACAAGGTCCTCCGCCTCCCGGGACACCCGCACGTCGATGCGCTTGCCCGCGCCGCCGTGCTTGCAGGCGTTGTCCAGCACGTTGGAAAAGACTTGCTTCATGCGCTCGCCGTCCGCCGCGGCGGGCGGGATGTTTTCGTCGTCCAGCGTGTAGTCCAGCTCGATGCTCTCCTGCCGAAACAGCTCACGGTAGGTGTAGATCGTATCCTCCAGCTCGGAGACCAGATCGACCGTGTCCACGCGCAATGTAAAGCGGCCGTCCTGGATCTTGGTGAAGTCCAGCAGCTCCTCCACCATGGTGGTCAGGCGGCGGGATTCCTTTTTGATGATGGCAAGGCCGCGCTGCGTCTGCTCCTCGTTTCCGAAGGGGTCGACCTCCAGCGTCTCCGCCCAGCCGTTGATAGCGGTGAGCGGCGTGCGCAGCTCATGGGACACCGAGGAGACAAACTCCTGCTGGATCTGCTCCGCCTGGGAAATCTTCAGCGACATATCATTGATGTTGTCCACCAGCTCGCCCAGCTCGTCCTGATAGTGGTTGTCGATGCGGA